>JANXVS010000138.1 GCA_025351555.1 Pseudomonadota bacterium
GCGCTTCTGGCGGGGCGGGCGCTCGCCGTCGCCGGTGACATTGGCGTAGATGCTGGTTGGATTGCCATCGCCCCACGGGTAGCGTGTTGCCGCTCCGGCGCGCAGCGCATACTCGAACTCGGCCTCGCTCGGCAGTCGGTAGTTCTTGCCGGTGCGCGCGGCAAGCCATTGCACGTAGGCATTGGCGTCATTCCAGGAAATGTGGATAACTGGAAAAGTATCCGCGGCCTTGGCTCCCAGATAATCGTCGCGCCAGGTGACGCCGTGGTGATCGTTGATACGACCGGATTCCTCGTCGTACACGCTCGACGTCTCCGCCTTTTCCGCATCGGTGGCATAGCCGGCTTCGTTGACGAAGGCGCGAAATTCCGCGACGGTGACATCGTCGCGGCCCAGCGCAAAGCCGGCATCGATCTTCACCTGGCGCTGCGGTTCCTCGCTGGCACGATGGCCGTCCTCGTCCCCTGGCGAACCCATCGCGAAACTGCCAGTAGGGATCACCACCAACGGCGGCGCACTGCCGTGCCGGTCGAGAAATTTGTCGGTGATCACCTGCCCGGGGTTGAAGCTCGCGTACAACCGCGCGTTGCGCAGGCGCTGGTTGAACTCGTCCACACCGGCTAGATCCGGACTCAGGCCCAGTGCCTTCTGCTCCAGCAGTTGAGCCAGATCCGCATTGCCCGAGTCGAGTGCGGAATTGGCCTGTGCCAGCGTGTTCGCCGCGCGCTGGCGGCGGATGCCCTCGATGCGTGTGTGGGTATCGAGCATCTCGTGCGAGCCGGGTCGGATCGTCGCAGCATCGGCGAGAATCCTGTCGGCGCCGCTGAAATCGTCCTGCGCCGCGGCGCCCAGCGCGCGATCCAGATAGTCGCGCTCGATCTGCGCCAACCCTTGATCGGCGAGCTTGTTGCCCGGATCGAGCTTGGCCACGTCGCGATAGACCGCCAGGGCATTGCCGCTTGGCGGCTCGGTTGCATGCCCCTGTTTCAGCAGTTCGGCGGCGTGGGTCAACAGTGGCATCACTTGATTGAGCGTCTTCTCCCGCGCCTGCAGCGCGGCCAGTTCCTCACCCTGATTTGACAACTCGTTTGGCAGTTCGCCGAGCGCCGCGATCAGGCGCGCGCTTTCCTTCTCATCGCCGCGATCCAGCGCCGCTTGAGTTTGCTGCAAAAGGGATTTGTGGATTTTTTCTATCCCGGCCTGCGCCGCGGCGTTGTCCTTGTCGGCATCGAGCACCTTCTGATACAACGCCAGCGCGCTGGAATCCTTCGGTTCGATCAGATGCTCGGCGGTGAATGCCTTGTCGGCTTTTTTTAGCAGCGCCGCGATCGCTTTCGGCGGCGGCGCGGTAGGCAGCACCACGTCGGGCGGCTGCGGCAGCAAGGTGGTCGATGCGGCCGGTTGTGGTGTGGGGACCGGCACGAAGGGCGATCGCACCAAGGTCATCGACGGTACCGGGATCGGCGCCGAGGCGACTGGCGGTGCTGTTTGCGGTTCGGCATGATGCGCGCCGGGGTAGAATCGCCAGATCAGCGCGAACACAAGCAGCGCGATACCCGCCGCGCCTCCCAGCACGGTCTGCTTGCGGACGACTTCGGTACCTGGCATCTGCGCGTTCTGCATCACGTTGCGGGTGGCAACCGCACCTTAGGCTATGGAGCGCCCGCACCGCAACCCGTGGGAACCTCTGCACAAGCTACTGCGCTCGGCGTGGCCCTATATTGAATCAGGCGCGAATCCGGTGCTCGGAATCCGCACATACTCGCATGTATGCTCCGGTTCCTGCGCTCCGTGGTCGCACCTGATCCTATATGGAATCAGGCCTTCGCTCGCTACGCTTGTGCAGACGTTCCCATGCGGCCGGTAGGCATACATACATTAATCGCGACAAAGGAAACCCGTAGTGAACGAATGGATCGAACAACCCGCCGCGCTTGATGCGTGGATCGCCACACAACCGCCATCCGCCGTGATCGGAATGGATACCGAGTTCATGCGCACTGACACCTTCCGACCGAAGCTCGCGTTGATCCAGGTAAACCTCGGCAGCAGTATCGCCCTGCTCGATGCACCGAACCTCGGCGCCCACGTGGCGCTCGCCGCGCGCCTGCGTGA
>JANXVS010000152.1 GCA_025351555.1 Pseudomonadota bacterium
CGAGGATCGCCTTGGTGAACAGGAACAGTGCCATGTCCGGCCTGCCCCACGGGCCATAGACGGTGAAAAAACGCAAGCCTGTGCACGGAATGCCGTAGAGGTGCGCGTAGCTGTGCGCCATCATCTCGTCGGCTTTCTTGCTCGCCGCGTACAGCGTCAGCGGATGCTCGCAGCTCGCGTGTTCGGAAAACTGCATGTCGAGATTCGCGCCGTACACCGAACTGGTGGACGCGAACACGAGGTGCTCGACACCGTGATGTCGGCAGCCTTCGAGTACATGCAGGAAGCCCGTCACGTTGCTCGACACGTACACATGCGGGTTCTGCGCGGCGTAGCGCACGCCGGCCTGCGCCGCGAGATTCACCACGCGCTGCGGTTTGTGCATCGCGAATGCGCTCTCGATCGCGGCGCGATCGGCCAGATCCGCGGTGATGTGCGTGTAGCACGGATGGTCGATGAAACGCGCGAGCCGCGCCTTCTTCAGCTCGACATCGTAGTAGTCGCTGAGATTGTCGATGCCGACCACCTCGTCGCCGCGCTCGAGCAGCTTGATGGCGAGGGAGGAACCGATGAAGCCGGCAGTGCCGGTTACCAGGACTTTCATGGCTGATATTTGATTCCGGCTTCAAGTGTCACGATTCAACTGCCGTCATGGATACGTCGTTCGATCCTGATGGTCCGCAACGATTGCAACGCCATCGGTTTGAGCCTTCCGGGCATTCTAGCTGCTCCCGGCGCGCCCCAGAACGAAACCTCGGCTCACCAGCATTTGTTTCAGCATGCGGCGAATCCCGGGCGTCCGGCGCTCCGTTGCTGTTGAAAACAGCCACGCTCCGAGATAAGTCAACGCAATCACGACACCGTAGACAAAAAGTCCTTGCGCGCTCGTAGGCGAGTAGCCGCGCGCAATCCCGTCAAACAATCCCGTCGCGTGCAAGGCTCCAAGCAGGAACAGCAACAACGGAAAATGGATCAGGTAGAGACTGTAGGAAAAATCGGCCATGAAACGATTGAATCCACATGCGCGTTCGAGAACGATCAGGTTGACCGAGCGCATCGACACCAACAGCCAGGCGAACGAGGCCGCCACGAGATAGTCGCGCAGCATGGGCCACCATGCCGCCTGCTTCATCATCTCCTGCCCTGCGCGCGAAAAAACAAGAATCCCAGCGAAAACAAGAAAAGCGAGCGGCGGTCGCTCGATTGCGCGCCATGGCACGAAAGCCGCGATCACCCCGAAAAGCCAGAGACCCAGATATCCCGGAAAGCGGATCCCCAACAGAACGAAAAGAATACCAAGTGCGCACAAGCCCAAAAGGCGAAGAGACTTCACGGAGGCCAGGCAACTCGCCAGGCCAAGTCCGAACACCACGTAGAACCAGAATTCCAGTGAAATAGTCCAGAGCGGCTGGTTACTCCCGAAAGGCGGCGCCACGATGGTTTGCAGCATGAACAAATTCGCGAAGAAATTCTTCAGCGTCAAATAAGCGAGAAACGGCAGCGTTGCGATTTTCTCCCGCACCATGGGCTGCGTGTGCGTCCAGAAGCCGGTGTCTGCGAACCATGTGGAACCGGCAATATCCAGAATCGCGGTCAACAGGAGCGCAGGGGCGAATGCGACATAGAGGCGGGTACAGCGATCGACCGCATAATCCCCGATGGAGAAGCGGCCGAGACTGGCCTTGGCGCACGCTATGCCGCCAACGAGATATCCGCTCAACACGAAGAAGACGATGACCGCCTCGCCAAACCATCCTGTCACGAAATACCAGAGCTGCACTCCGAGATTGCGGTCGCCCGCCACCAGGCTGCCATAACCCAGGAACAATGGGTCGCGCAGATGCGACAGGAAAACGATCGCTGCCGCCATCCAGCGCATGAGATCAAGAAAAGACGTGAAGCTCCTGTTCTCGACATCCTGCAGAACACGGCGGGGATAGGGGTTCATCTGGAGAAAGATTCCTTCTATAGCCTTCCGTCGACCGCATCGACCGGCAGCAAACTCTTGACGTCGAACAGCACGCCGTCGCTACCGAGCAGGCCGCGCATCCAAGCCGCGCCGCGCTCGCAGAAGCACGTGTGGCCGACCGCGAGGATCACCGCGTCGTAGCGCCCCGCTTCGGGCT
>JANXVS010000175.1 GCA_025351555.1 Pseudomonadota bacterium
CCGCCAGCGCCGACCATCCCCGGCAAGGCCTGGATCCTGCTCGACTATGCCAGCGGCCAGGTGATCGCAGGCGCGAACATGGACGCGCGGCTGGAACCGGCGAGCATCACCAAGGTGATGACCGGCTACGTCGTCGCGGCGGAGATGAAGAACGGCAAGATCCATTCCAGCGACGAGGTCAACATCAGCGAGCGCGCCTGGAAGGAAGGCGGCGCAGGCACCGAGGGCTCGTTCTCCGCGTTGGTGCTGAACTCCAAGGTGAAACTCGACGACGTACTGCACGGCTTGATCATCCAGTCCGGCAACGACGCGGCGATCGCGCTGGCCGAACACATCGCCGGTTCCGAACAAACCTTCGCCGAACTCATGAATCAATACGGCGCCAAGCTCGGCATGACCGGCACGCATTTCGCCAATGCATCGGGCCTGCCCGATGCGAACCATTATTCGACCGCGCACGACATCGCCCTGCTGTCGCGCGCCGTGATCCACGATTTCCCCGAAGACTACAAGATCTACGCGATCAAGGAATTCGAGTGGAATGGAATCAAGCAGCACAATCGCAACTCGCTGCTGTGGCGCGACTCGTCGGTCGATGGCATCAAGACTGGCCACACCAAGGAAGCCGGGTTTTGCCTAGCCACCTCGGCCAAGCGCGGCGAGCAGCGCCTGATCGCCGTGGTGATGGGTACGAGCAGCGAAAAGCAGCGCGCCGACGACAACCAGTCGCTGCTGAACTACGGTTTTCGTTTCTACGAGAGCCACAAGCTCTACGACGCCGGCAAGCCGCTGGCCCAGCCGGAATTGTGGAAAGGTGCACAAAATAACCTTCTGCTTGGCGTCGCCGAGGAAGTTCTGGTGACCCTGCCGCGCGGGCGCTACAACGACCTCAAGGCCAGCATGGATCTGCCCAGCCGCCTGATCGCGCCATTTACCAAGGGCCAGAAAGTCGGCACGGTGAGAGTGGCGCTGGATGGCAAGATCCTGCTCGAACGCCCGCTGGTTGCCCTGGCCGACGCACCGGAGGCCGGCTTCTGGGGCCGCATGTCTGACGGCATCATGCTGTGGTTCAAGGGCGACAAGAAGAGCGATGTGTCGGCAGTTCCGAATACGAAATGACCTGCGCGTTATTCACTGACCAAAAAAATCAGCAATGAAATCCCACGACGATCTGCAACCGCAAAATCCCGAGCAGGGCTTCCAGTTTCCCGGCGCGTTCGAGATCACCGCCGTGGGCAAGGGCCATGTCGGGCTGGAGGAACGCGTGCCGAAAATCATCGTCGAGCTGGGCGTGGCGGTGCTTAATGGCAGTCTGCGCACGCGGCCGTCGAACGAGGGCAATTATGTTTCCGTGAGCGTAACCTTCACTTGTCCGTCGCGGGAAAAATATGAAGCGGTGCACGCCGCGCTGCGCGCTGATCCGGCGGTGAAGTGGACGCTGTAGCATGACTGCAGGTGCACTGTTGGTTCGCCGCTTTCCCGGCTTGCAGCCCTATGAACCCGTCTGGCGCGCAATGCAGGCGTTCACGGATACGCGCGATGCGCAGACGCCGGATGAACTCTGGGTCGTCGAGCATGAACCCGTGTTCACCCTCGGCCAGGCCGGCAAGTGGGAGCACGTGTTGTTGCCGGGCGATATTCCAGTGGTGCCGGTCGATCGCGGTGGCCAAGTCACGTACCACGGGCCGGGCCAGATCGTGGCCTATCCGCTGATCGATCTGCGCCGTGCCGGCATCGGCGTGCGCGAATTCGTGACCTGCATCGAGCAAGCGATCATCGACACTTTGGCCGAATGGAATATCGTCGCGGCACGCAAGAATGGCGCGCCGGGCGTGTATGTGGCTGACGCCAAGGTTGCGGCGCTCGGCCTACGCGTGCGTCGTGGCTGTACATTTCATGGTCTGGCATTCAACGTGAATATGGATCTGGAGCCGTTCCATCGCATCAATCCCTGCGGTTTTCAGGGCCTGCAGGTCACGCAAATGCTAGACTTGGGCGGCCCGTCGCGGCTGGCTGACGTGGAAATCGAGCTGATTTCGCAACTGGCGCATCAGCTTGGCTTGAAAGCAGAACCTGCCGCCGCACCTCTTACTTTTGGCGCTGGCGCTGCAGACCCATCCCCGATTAGCGTACAGGCATGAAGTCCCCGGAAAGCAAGATCATTCCCATAGCCGTTGTCGTCGAGGGTGCGAAACAGCTCGGCGAGGACAAGATCGCGCGCAACCGCGCCGGCTTCGACTCGGCCGTGCCGATGCTGCGCAAGCCGAGCTGGAT
>JANXVS010000193.1 GCA_025351555.1 Pseudomonadota bacterium
CTGTTTGCCCTGGTGCACAACATCGAGAAGCTGACGAACTACCGAAAGGCGGCGTGAGGAAGCGCGCAAGAGGCGTTTGATTGCGAACGGATGCAGTTAGGGAGCGCTCGGCGCAGTAGCCCTTGTTCGCAATAGCTGAAAAACAAACTTTTCCACACCACAGCGAATGATGCCAACGACTCCTTGCGGAGGAACGTACGCGCCGAAAACGGCTTTTTCTACAACCTCAACGCTTGAGCTAAGCGGCGGCTGCCGCAATGCTTAACAGTCTACCGCAACCGACCCGCAGCCGTCCGCTTGAGCGAAGAGTTAGGGCCCATACGCTGCGATGCCAACGAGCATGCCGATTAAGGCGGCGACTCCCAAGATAAACCAAGAACTGTGGAACCATGCACGCGAAGGCGAGCCGCTGGGCGGCTCTATGAAGCCGGCCCGCAGCATGACTTGGCGTGCGTGAGATAGCTCAGAAGCACTCGCCAGCCACACCCCAATGGAAGAAGGCGTGTCAAAAGATGTAAGCAAGCCAGGGAGCTTGGCGGCATTAACGCCGGAAACGTGATTCAGGAGGCCGGCTTCGGATAGCAACGACGAAAGGCGCTGGGCATCGGAGAGGTCGTTCGTGGAGTAAACAAGTTCCATTGACCTGCCCCGGATGGGCCCTAGACAGAATGGCTTGAGTTTGAGCGGCCTGCCGCCGCGGTAGTAACGTGGATTATGCGCCATGGGCGCACAGAGCCACACCGTTGGCACGTAGGTATCAACGCTAATTCGCGGAGGCAGGCCATGAACAAGATTACCACTGTATTCGTTGGTTTGGACGTCCACAAAGAGTCGATCGAAATCGCGACCGCCGATGGCACATCGGGCGGTGAAGTGCGACATGTGGGACGCGTCGGCGGGGAGATGGCATCCCTGGACCGTGCGGTGCGCTCGCTCAATCAACCCACCCGATCACTAATCTTCGTCTATGAAGCCGGACCGTGCGGCTATGCGATCTACCGTCATCTGACTTCAGGCGGATTCACCTGTCAGGTCGTGGCCCCATCGATGACCCCGCGCCGCCCCGGCGAACGCATCAAAACCGATCGACGTGATTGCATCAAGCTCGCCCGCCTGGCACGCGCCGGTGAACTGACCCTGGTCCACGTTCCGGATGCCGAGGACGAAGCCATCCGCGATCTGTCGCGTGCCCGTGGCGATGCCGTGCGCAACCAGCGTGATGCGCGGCATCGCCTGAAGGCATTGCTGTTGCGTCAGGATATTCGCTATGTCGGCAAGACCTCCTGGACCCAAGCGCACGAGCGCTGGCTGGCGCGAGTCAAGCTGCCCCACCCCGCGCAACAGATCGTGTTTCAGGAATACCTGGACAGTGTGCGTGAAAGCACGCAGCGCATCGAACGACTGACGCAGGCGGTGACCGAAGCAGTAGTCCACTGGCGCTGGCAACCGGTGGTCACCGCGCTACAAACCCTGCGCGGCATTGCGCTCGTCAATGCCGTCACCCTGGTTGCTGAAATCGGCGACATCGAACGCTTCACCCACCCGCGGCACCTGATGGCCTATCTGGGCCTGGTGCCCGGTGAGCACAGCAGCGGACCGCGTCGGCGCCAAGGCAGCATCACCAAGGCCGGCAATTCCCATGCGCGGCGCGCCCTCATCGAAGCGGCCTGGCAGTATCGCTTACCGGCACGCGTTTCGCCGATCATCGCTAAACGTCAGACCGGTATTGCCGAACCCATCCGGGCGCTGGCCTGGAAAGCGCAACTGCGTCTGTGCGCTCGTTACCGGCGCCTGGCCGCACGCCAATTACTCAAAAACAAGATCGTCGTCGCCCTCGCACGCGAACTGACCGGCTTCGTCTGGGCGATTGTGCGTGAGACGCGCGTCCAGGCATGAACGCATCGCAGTAATAAATACTTGTCCACTTGTACACAAGGAGAGCTACCGACATCCACTACTCCAAGGCTCGATACGCAACGCGGCGTCGGCCGCGGTGGAGAACTCTCGACCAGCGTTATGGACGCGAGCATCTGCTCGCCACAGCCGATCCTAGAACGAGACAGCTCCGCGACGCACACGGTCTGGCGCTACCCAATGCGCGAATATCAGCGTGATCAACCGTCGTCTACGAAAGGCCCGCGCCGCGTTGTCTATCGAGCTTCTATGCAGTAAACCCACGGACTGTCGCAGGCAGTGCGAAGAGCACGCTCGGCTACTTGACACACTCAAGCCATATCAACGCTTGAGTTGAGGCGCCACGCGAGGCGCCGGGTTACCCAGCGCGAAAGAACCCGTGTGCGTCGGGCGACACGAGCTGCGCCCACTCCCGGAAGACCCGCAGCTGGAAAACCCGACCGTCTTTGGTTTCGACAACCGCCTGCCACATGAGCGCGGAAGAGTCCCAACCCGAAGCGGGATGCTCGAATCGAACCTGCGACGCTAGAAGCCGACGGATATTGGCTGCGTCGATATCCGCAGTAGCCGACGTGACGGCAGTAATGAGAAGCACTCTCGACACCGATGACGGCGGAAGAACACTGTCGATCGTTTTACCAAGCCATTTTTCGTTCTCGCGATACATCGGGGCCTTCGCGAGGTCGACAAATGGCTGGCGTTGAGGCTCCACAGGAATACTGTCTGGGGCCTTTGAATCGGCAAGAACGCTAAGAAGAATGGCGGAGAGCAAGGTGACGATTATTTTTCTCACCGTAGGATGCCAGAAAGCAGAGAGTAATACCTGGGCTGCCAAACCATAATTTAGCCCCCAATCCCGGACGCGTACAAGTTACAACATCGAGCGCGGCCGCGTAACAACTCAAGCGAATACGCGCGACATCGTTCAGCGCTTGAATTGCGCAAACGTCACGTAATGGCCGCCGGGTTCGCGGTAGCCGATTTCGGTTGATCCATAGATTGCTGAACTGCGCCGTTGTCGTTGCCATAACCCCCGGGTTGCAGCCCAACTTATGGGCCAAGAGGTTTGATACCGCAATGATAGACTTCAGGCTGCTGACAACGTGATGGCAGGAATCTGGAATGTCCGGCAAGGCCAATTCGCTCAAGACGATACTGTTCGCGCTCGGCGCGAATTTTGCGATCTTCGTCGCCAAACTCGTGGCGGCGTTGTTGACCGGCTCGGGCTCGATGCTGGCCGAGGCGGTGCATTCGCTGGCGGACTGCGGCAATCAGGGCCTGCTGCTGATCGGCATGCGTCAGGCCAAGCGCGCGGCGTCGCCGGATCATCCGCTCGGCTACGGCATGGTCGTATACTTTTGGTCGTTCCTCGTCGCCTTGCTGCTGTTCAGCGTCGGCGGCGTGTTCTCGTTCTATGAGGGCGTGCACAAACTGCATAATCCAGAACCGTTGCGCTGGCCATGGCTGGCGATCGGCGTGCTGGCTTTCAGCTTTGTCGCCGAGTCGTTTTCGATGTGGGGCTGCCTGCGCGAGGTGCGCAAGGCGCGCGGCGGCAAGAATCTGTGGCGCTGGTTCCGCGAAAGCCGACAGAGCGAATTGATTGTGGTGTTCGGCGAGGATCTGGCCGCGTTGTTTGGCCTGGGCCTTGCGCTTATCGCTGTGATCGCGACGCTGGTGAGCGGCAATCCCTTGTTCGATGCCTGTGGCTCGATCGCGATCGGCGTGCTGCTGTGTGTGGTCGCCGCTTTCGTCGGGCGTGAAGTCGCATCGCTGCTGGTCGGGCAGAGTGCGGAACCGCGCCTGCGCGAAGCGATCGCCAAATTCGTCCGCGCCCAACCCGACGTCGAGCATTTGTTCAACCTGATCACGCTGCAGCTGGGGCCGGATGTGATGGTTGCGGTCAAGGCGCAGATGCGCGGGGAGTTATCCGGGCGCGAGCTGATCGAGGCGATCAATCGTGTCGAGGCAGCGATGAAGGCGCAGTTTCCGGAAATCCGCTGGTCATTTTTCGAGCCGGATGTAGCGGATTGAGTGCGCACTACTAGCGCGTCAGCCACTCGACACGATGCTGGCCGAATCGTCCCTGCGCCAGATGTTTGCTCAGCTGCGGCAATAACTCGCCAAGCTGGCGTTCGAACTTCCACGGCGGGTTGACGATGACCATGCCGCAACCGTTCAGGCGCAGAGCGGAGTTGTCCGGATGCAGCAGCAATTCCGCGCACAGCACCTTCGGGATTTTTTGCAAGGTGAACCAGCGCTGGAATCGTTGAGCCTGGTGGCGCAGTTTGATCGGATACCAGATCGCGTAGATGCCGCCGGGCCAGCGCGCGTGCGCGTGCAGAAGCGCGGTCTCGATCGCACGAAACTCGTCTTCCTGCGCCTCGAACGGCGGATCGATCAGCACCATGCCGCGGCGTTCCTTCGGTGGCAGCAGTGCCGTGAGCGCTTCATAGCCGTCGCGCTGGTGCACGCCGATGCGCGCGTCGCCGGCGAACAAGCGCTTGAGCTGCGCCGCTTCGTCCGCCTGCAATTCGCACAGCGCGGCGCGATCCTGTTCGCGCATCAATAGGCTGGCGATCAGCGGTGAGCCGGGATACACGTCCAGTTCGTGCGTAGCCTTGGCGTTCAGCGCGCGCACCAGATTCAGATAGACATGGGTATGTGAACCCAGCCGCGTCGCACCTAGCAGGCGCGTCACGCCTTCCTCGTGTTCGCGGGTCTTGAGCGCCTGTTCGCCGCGCAGGTCGTAGCGGCCGGCGCCGGCATGGGTGTCGATATAGCAGAACGGCGTCTGCTTGGCCTTGAGTGACTCCAGCAGGCCAATCAGGATGGTGTGCTTGAACACGTCCGAAAAATTGCCGGCGTGAAAGGCATGGCGGTAATTCATGATCGTCTTGGGTATGCCAGTTGCAATCTTGCCGAGTGTAGCAATGTCGCCTCGCCGCAGGCGGGCGCGGTGATAAAAGGGCTAGCCGATCAGCACCGACATCATCGAAATCGCGCTGATCACGGTGTCGTTGAAAATGTGTACTTTATCGCCTTCGCGTTGCAACGCCAGCACGTAGAGCAGGGGCAGGTAGTGTTCCAGCGTGGGGATGCCGAGCGCGACATCAGCGCCGAGCCCACGCCAGTCCGCGAGCGCCGCGTGATCGCCGGATTCGATGCGCGCACGAATCACCTCATCAGCTCGCGCGGCCCAGTCGCTCGGTGCCGGATCGTGAAAGCGGAACAGGCGCAGGTTGTGCACGATATTGCCGCTGCCGAGAATCAATACGCCCTCGTCGCGCAGGGGCGCGAGTTCGTGCGCCAGCGCATAGTGGAACGCTCCCGGCTGGGCCGTGTCGAGGCTCAATTGGATTACAGGAATATCCGCATCCGGATACATGATGCGCAACACGCTCCAGGCGCCGTGATCCAGCCCATACTCCGTCGTGGTGTGTACTTGCGTGCTTTTTGCCATCGCCGCGACCCGCTGGGCGAGTGCCGGATCGCC
>JANXVS010000532.1 GCA_025351555.1 Pseudomonadota bacterium
CAGCTCAGGGCAGCTCATTTCAGGCTGCAAATCGTAAGTCGCGACCTTGGGACTCGGCACCAGGATGCGGTCTTCGCCGGCGTAGGGTGTTTCGCGCCCGCCGGAAAAGAAGAACGTCACATGCGCGTACTTCTCGGTTTCGGCGATGCGCAGCTGCTTCAAGCCGAGCTCTGAAAGATATTCGCCGAGCGAGTTGTGCAGCGATTGCGCGGAGTAGGCGATGGCGGTTACCGGCAAATCGGCACTGTATTCGGTCAAGGTGACGAAAGCGGACAAGTGGATTTTGCGCGTTTGTGGAAAACCGGAAAATACGGGATCGACGAACGCCTGCGTCAACTGGCGTGCACGGTCGGCGCGGAAATTCATGTAGATCAGTGCGTCGCCGTCGGCGATCTTGATACCGTTGCCGATCACGGTCGGCTTGACAAATTCGTCGGTTTCGCCGCGCGCATACGCCGCAGCAAGTGCGGTCAGCGCATCGTCTGCACGAAGGCCGTTATTATCGACAATCGCATCGTAGGCGAGTTTCACGCGCTCCCAGCGTTTGTCGCGATCCATGGAGTAATAGCGGCCGCTAACTGTGGCGATGAAGGTGTTCGGCAAGGCCGCGCACCTGGTTTGAAGTTTTTCCAGCGACGCGCGCGCGCTTTGCGGCGGCGTATCACGGCCGTCGAGAAAGGCGTGCACGGCGATCCGTGCCACGCCCTGGCTCGCGGCAAGGTCGAGCATCGCCAGGATGTGGTTTTCGTGACTATGCACGCCGCCAGGGCTGAGCAGGCCGAAGATATGCAGCGTTGTGGTCTTGGCCGCCGCGCAGGCTTTGAGCAACGCTGCATTGTGGAAAAAGGTGCGATCCACGATCGCCGCGTCGATGCGGGTCAAATCCTGATAAACGATGCGGCCGGCGCCGATGTTCATGTGGCCGACTTCGGAATTGCCCATCTGATCGTCGGGCAGACCGACATAATGCCCGTGCGTTTGCACCAGCGTGTGCGGATACTCGGCGAGCAGATGGCGCCAATTCGGTGCGTTGGCCTGGGCGATGGCATTGTTTTCACGTTCCTGGCGATGGCCCCAGCCATCCAGAATCAGCAGTAATACAGGCTTGGGTCGGGACACGGCTTGATCTCGGTGAAGATGACCCATGGTAGCGGACAACGCGACGGGCTTAAACCTTGTCCGTGGCGCACGCATCCTAGTGTAGTGCTTGCGAAATAATAGAACTATTTGCGTCTGCTTCGGTCATAACGATAGCCTCATGACTGGAGCGAACGATGAAACAAGCTGCTGCAATCGCGCTGACCGATGAACAGCGAACCGAACTGAAGCGTCGCGCGCGATCGCAGAGGATGGATGCGCGGGCGGTGCGGCGTGCGCGCATCGTATTGCTGGCGGCCGAGGGGGTTGGCAATCACGAGATTGCGCGACGGCTGCAGATCAGCCGCAACCAGGCCATTGAGTGGCGCAAGCGCTTTGCGCAGGGCGGCATCGCGGCGATTTCCGGCGATCTGCCGCGCAGCGGACGCAAGCGACGCATCGACGCGGCCCAGATCGTGCTAGCGACGACTCAGACCCTGCCCGAGGGCGCCACCCACTGGAGTACGCGCACGCTGGCCGCCAAGTTGGGCGTCTCCGATACCACCGTGCTGAAAGTCTGGCGCGCCAACGGGCTCAAGCCGCACTTGGTCGAGACCTTCAAGGTCTCGCGCGATCCGAAGTTCATCGAGAAACTCGAAGACATCGTGGGCCTTTATCTGGCACCGCCGGAGCATGCCCTGGTGCTGTGCTGCGATGAGAAGAGCCAGGTGCAGGCACTGGATCGCACCCAGCCGGGCCTACCGATGAAGAAGGGTCGCGCCGCAACGATGACCCACGACTACAAGCGCAATGGCACCACCACGCTGTTCGCTGCGCTCAACGTGCTCAATGGCCAGATCATTGCGCAATGCCAGCAACGCCACCGCCACATCGAGTGGTTGCAGTTCCTGCGCAAGATCGACCGCGAAACGCCAAAGGACAAGGACCTGCATCTGATCTGCGACAACTACGCCACGCACAAGCATCCAAAGGTGCAGGCATGGCTGGGGAAGCATCCGCGCTTCCAAATGCACTTCACGCCGACCTCCGCTTCGTGGCTCAACATGGTCGAGCGCTTCTTCCGCGACATCTCTGAAAACCAGTTGCGTCGTGGCGTGTTCACCAGCGTGCCCGAACTGGTCGCTGCCATCGACAACTACATCGCCCACCACAATATCAATCCGAAACCCTTCGTCTGGACTGCCAAGGCCAACGACATCCTGCAAAAAGTCATTCGCGCTAATCGACGCCTTGGTTCAAAGAATAACGAAGCACTACACTAGTTGCCGATTCGTCCACAATGGAGAAACACGATGACCCGCTTCGCCCTGTCCCTGCTGTTGATTCTCAGCCCGATCGGTGTGACCTATGCCGGCGGCAACGATGACCTGGATATCGACAAGGTCAATGGCAGCATCCATGTGCCCGATAATGCCACCGTAGGCAAGCTCAGCACAGTCAACGGTAGCGTGCATGTGGGTGCGAACGCGCATGCCAAGAGCGCGGAAACAGTGAACGGCGGCATCGATGTCGAAACCGGCGCGACGCTGGATTCACTGGAAACCGTCAACGGCGGTCTTCACATCAACGACAAGGTGCGCATCGCAAAAACGGTGGAAACGGTGAATGGATCGATCACCTTGGGCGCCGGCGCGGATGTGGCCAGGCACCTGAGCAATGTCAACGGCGGCATCAAGCTTGATGCCGCGCATGTCGGCGGCGGTATCGAAACCGTGTCCGGCGATATCACCATCGGCGCGAATTCACGCGTGGAAGGCGGCGTGCTGATGGACGAAGATCACAGCTGGTTTCATATGGGCAGCTCACGCAAGCCGCGCGTCGTGATCGGCCCGCATGCGACAGTGCAGGGCAAGCTGACATTCAAACGCGAAGTGGATTTTTACGTCAGCGACAGCGCGACGATCGGCGCCGTCGAAGGCGCGACGCTGACGAAATTCAGCGGCGATCAACCGCCGCAATAAGTCGCACTGCCGCGGCGGGCTGGCATGCCCGCCGCGCGCTGCCTACAATCCGGACTTCCGCCATCTTGGAGTCCGCTATGCGTCGTTTCACCTGCGTTTGTGTAACTACGCTGCTTGCCGCCTGCGGACAACAACAATCCACGGACAGCACACCTCCCGCGGCAACAGCCGCGCCACCGACCGCGGCTGCGGCGCCCGCGATCAAGCCCACGCGCGAAGGCCACTTCTCGCCGGAGATCACCGCCGCGGATTTCGCTGCGCATGTGCAGCGTCTGGCCTCGGACGAATTCGAGGGCCGCAAGCCAGGCTCGATCGGCGAGCGCATGACCACGACCTATTTGGTCGACCAGTTCCAGCGCATGGGCCTCAAGCCCGGCAACGGGGCCAGCTACCTGCAACGCGTGCCCATGGTCGAAACCACCCTGCTCGACGGCGACAAGATCACGCTGGACGTGGCCGAAGGCGACAATGTGGAAAAGTTCGCCTATCGCAGCGACACCATCGTCGGCACCTTGCAAGGCAAACCCGAGGTAGAACTGAAGGAGAGCGATCTGGTGTTTGCCGGTTACGGCGTGGTCGCGCCGGAATACCAGTGGAATGATTACGCCGGGCTCGACGTCAAGGGCAAGACGGTGATCGTGCTGGTCAACGATCCCGGCTTCGGCAATGGCGATGAAACGCTGTTCAAGGGCAAGGCCATGACCTATTACGGCCGCTGGACCTACAAGTTCGAGGAAGCCGCGCGCCAGGGCGCCGCCGGCTGCCTGATCGTGCACGACACCGCGGCGGCGGCGTACCCGTGGGAAGTGGTTGTCAACAGCTGGAGCGGCCCGCAGTTCAACTTGCCGGCGAGCGAGGATCCGGAGCCGCGCATGCTCGTCGCCGGCTGGGTCACCACCGATGCGGCGCGGCGGCTGTTCGCCAAGGCCGGCGCGGATTTCGACGCGCTGAAAAAATCCGCCGATCTGCGCGGCTTCAAGCCGAGTCCCCTCGCGGCGAAACTTTCTACACATTTCCACAATTTGATCCGCAATACGGCTTCGGACAACGTCGTCGCCATGTTGCCCGGCGCCAAGCGACCGGATGAAGTCATCGTCTACAGCGCGCACTGGGATCATCTGGGCAACAGCTTTGCGGGGCCCGACCGCATCTTCAATGGCGCGATCGACAATGCCACGGGGGTTGCCGCGATGCTCGAGATTGCTGACGCGTTTGCACACCAGCAGCCACCACCGGAGCGCTCGATTCTGTTCCTGGCACCGACCCTGGAAGAAGCTGGGCTGCTGGGATCGCGTTACTACAGCGTGCACCCGGTGGTGCCGCTGACCAAGACCGTCGCCGACATCAATATGGATGCGCTGCAGATCATCGGTCACACCCACGATATGGTGATCGTCGGCTACGGCCAGTCGCAAATGGACGATTACCTGAAAGACGCACTCGCCCCGCTGGGCCGCACCATTGTTGCCGACGCCGAGTCCGAAAAGGGTTTTTTCTATCGCTCCGACCAGCTCAACTTCGCGCGCAAGGGTGTGCCGGTGCTGTATGCGAATAGCGGCTACGACAAGTTCGACGGCGGCATTGCTGCCGGCCACGCCGCGATCGATGACTACACCCGCAACCGCTATCACAAGCCCGGCGATGAGTACGATCCGAACTGGGATCTGTCCGGCGTGATCGAGAACATCCAGGTGCTGCACACCGTCGGCAAACGCCTCGCTGACGAATCCACGTTTCCACAATGGAACGCCGACAGTGAATTCCGTGGTGTGCGTGAGGCAGCGATGAAGCCGGCCAGCCAGTAGGCATGCGCGCCGGCGCGCCGGACATCAACGGCATGCAGTGACGTTTGTAATACACTGAAATCGCTGCAAAATTCGAGTAAGAGCTGTGCACTAGGCGCCTTTTCCGCGGCCACCAATTGATTGGGACGCGGCATCGATGTTCGGTTTTTGGCGGTTTGACGTTTATCTAGCGTGACAGCAAATATCGACCGCCCTACCGAGCCGGGAAGAACCGGCGTAGGATTAAGCAGTGCATTTGACGCCACCGCGGGGAAACGCAGGGTGGGCGGCGATAGGGCGTCTGCTGTGGTCAGGTCCGGATTGATGAAGTGGTGTCTTGGGGGCTCTTCGCTGCCGCCAATGGGGACATCAGGTATTCCACAACTTGGAGACACGGGTATGCAGCCGATCAATCGATTTTGGATGGCTTTGGCACTGCTGTTCACGACGCAGGCGTCGATGGCGGCAATGATTACGGTAACCACCGCTGTGGACGAGAAAAATTGCAATAGCGCCGCATGCGGTACCAACACTAACGTCCACGGCAAGGGATGTTCGTTGCGCGAGGCCATGGCTAATGTGGCCAATGGCAACAACACCTCGTATCCGGAGTGTGCCGCGCCGACTGCCGCGGGGCCGAACACGATTGATCTCGGCGGCTTGGACGTGCAGGTCAATGGCGCGGTCGACGACCCGAACACAGTGTCAGGAACGCCGCAGGTGCACAACGGCTCGCTCGAGTTTGACGCCAATGTCGTTGACGCGACGACCCGCGGAGCGCTGACGATCCAGAACGGCATGGTGTCGTGTTTTACCGACGTCACAACCCACGCCGGCGGGCGCATGTTCCATGTCAATGCAGGCGGCGACCTGACCCTTAGCAAGGTCACTATGCACGATTGCGAAGACACTGAACTGGGTATCGCGGTGCGTACCGAATCCGGCACGGGTTCAAACAATAATTCAACCAAACTGACCATCAACAATTCGACATTCACCAATATTCATTCCACCGACGGCAGCAGTGGTGGCGCGATAAATCATGGCGACGGCAACCTGACGATCAACGACAGCGCATTCACCAATTGCCAGATCGATGATTCACGACAAACCTCGGGCGCTCACGATGCCAGTGGCGGCGCGATCGCGATAGGCAATGTAGTGTCCGGCACACTTGCCCAGATCTACAACACAGCCTTCACAAACAATACCGCCAAGACGAATGGTGGAGCGATCCAGTTAACCAGCACCGATAGTATCGTCATTGTGAACGGCGCCTTCACGAACAACACGGCCAATGGCGATACGTTCAATTCCGGCAACGCCGAAGTGGGTGGCGGCGCGATTTACGCCGCCAATACCGAAAATTCCGGTCAGGTCACCAGCTCATTCCTGATCATCAATTCGTTGTTCACCCTCAATTCGGCGCCGAAAGGTACTGGCGGTGCCATCCTGGTTTCGGGGGGCAATTTGACTTATGGTACTTCTTTGGCGGCGGCACCGGGTGCTATCGGCATCGGCAATGGGTCAGCCATGACACCGCCCTATCCCACCAACATTCCGGGCGGCGTCTTCTCGACTAATTTCCTCAGCAATTCCGCTGGCGGCTCGTGGAATGGGGCACCGGCTGATACTCGCGCTGGTGCGGGCGGTGCCATCTTCGCGAGCGGCAATCTGGCGGTGCTGGATTCAAGCTTCATCAGCAATTCAAGCAGCAACGGCAGTGGCGGCGGTATCGCACTGTACGGAGCCAGTTCCTTGTTTTCTGGGGCCAACACGACGTTCAACGGCAATTCGGCCAAGGTGAACGGCGGCGCCATCGCCAATCTTCAGAACACCGGCCAAAATTTCGACCCGAAGATGACCTTGACCAATGATACGATCTCGGGCAATTCTGCCAGCGTCACCGGTGGTGGTGCGATCTACAACGGTACTGCGCAAGCCGACGTCGTCGTCAGCAACACCATTCTGGCCAGCAGCAGTGCCGGAGGAAATTGCGCTCCGGGAAATAGCATCACCGACCAGACGCATAACCTGCAATTCGGTTCGGGCACCGACTGTGGCGCCACCATGACAGTGGGCAATCCGCTGTTGGCGGGCGCCGCACCCTTGGCGGGTATTGGTTTCAACTTCCAGGTCGCGGTGATGAAACTCAACGCTGGAAGTGCGGCCTCGGGTACTGGTGATCCTGCGACTTGCACTGGACAGCCGATCTACAACCTGGACGCGATTCTCAACCCGGCAAGCCCGCGTCCGCAAGGCAAACCGAACTGCGATATCGGCGCGTACGAGTCGGCGATCGTGCCGGATCTGACCATCGCCAAATCGCACACTGGCAACTTCACGCGTGGTGACGTTGGCGATACCTATACGATCACGGTAAGCAACGGCGGCACCGATTTCACCAGCGGCACGGTGACGGTGACCGATACGCTGCCGGCCGGACTGACGGCCACAGGGATCAGCGGCACGAACTGGAACTGCGTACTCGGTACTCTGGCCTGCACGCGCAGCGACGCGCTGGCGAATGGTTCCAGTTATGAGGTCATCACGTTGACGGTGGATGTGGTGGGCAATGCCGCTGCACAGGTTACCAACTCGGTGACCGTGGCCGGCGGTGGCGAGGTGGACGCCAGCAACGATACCGCCAGCGATCCGACCACGGTTCTGGCGTCTGATTTGACGATCGCGAAAAGCCACAGCGATCCGTTTACTCAAGCCGACATGGCCGATACGTATACGATTACGGTGACCAACTCCGGCGCCGGCTCGACCAGCGGCACGGTGACGGTGACTGACGTGCTGCCGGTTGGATTGACTGCGACGATGATCACCGGCACCGGCTGGGCCTGCACGCTGGCTACCCTGACCTGCACGCGCAGCGATGCGCTAGCTAGTGGTGCGAGTTATCCCGTTATCACCCTGACAGTGAGTGTCGCGGCAAATGCCGCAGCGCAAGTTACCAACAGCGCAACAGTGGCCGGCGGTAACGAATCCAACACGGCTAACGACACCGTCAACGATCTGACGAACATCAGTCCGAAGACACCCGTCACCTTGCAATCGTTTGAAATTGATTGACCGGCACCCCCTGTACGGTTGATCTTCCGCTCCCGGACGCCGGCATTGCCGGCCGTCCGGGAGATTTTCGGCAAGCGCTTGCGTCAAACCCATTGCGCACGGCACGATTGCGCGGGTTCCTCATCCGCAGATAAATCCCCAGTGCCATTACTTGTCCTTTTCTCGTTAGCCCTACAGATTGCCTGCGCCGTGCACGTGGTGCGCAGCGGGCGTCCGTTGTACTGGGTCTGGATCCTGTTCATCGGCTCGTATCTGGCGGTGATCGTCTACGTGATCGCAGCGGTGATCCCTGATTTGCGCAACGATCCGCGCAGCCGCCAGGCCGCGCGCAAGGTGCTGCATACGTTCGACCCGGAGCGCCAACGTCGCAACATTGCGCAGCGGCTGGAAGTTGCCGACACCGTGGACAATCGCCGTGCGCTGGCCGAGGAGTGCATGCGCCTGGGCGACTACAGCAACGCCGCTGAGCTGTATCGCTCGGTACTCAAGGGCGTCTATGCGAGCGATGCCGGGTTTCTGCTCGGTCTGGCGCAAGCGCAGGCTGGCAGCGACGACTTCGCGGGCGCGCGCGCGACGCTGGATACACTGTTTTCCACAAATCCACAATTTCGCTCAAGCGATGCCGACTTGCTGCGCGCGCGCGTGCTTGAAGCGCTCGGTGAACACGCCGCGGTGCTCGATCGCTACCAAAGTCTTGCCACCAGTTATCCCGGCGAAGAAGCGCGCTTTCGCTATGGCTGTCTGCTCAAGGCACATGGCCGTTTCGCCGACGCGCGCGGCGTGTTCCGCGACATGCTGGCACGTGCCAAGCACTCGCCGCGCTACTATCGCAAGAAAGAAAAGGACTGGCTCGACTCGGCGCAACGCGAGCTTTCGAGTTTGGGGCAGGGCTGAGAATTTCTCGCCCCGTAGCACCGGCGCGATGAACGTCAGCAGGATCAACAAGGCGGTGGAAACGATCTGCGCATGACGGTGTTCCCTATCGGTCGGTCAAGAAGCAAGCACCCGATTATCCACGGCGAGTGGGACAGTGCCTGTGTCGAATGGGCTAGTGGGGGACAGGAATGTCGCGCGGCGTTGTTAAATTTAGTGGGTCTTCAGGAAGTCGTGTGGGTGAATTGACGATGTAAACGTAGCTGTAAGCTGCGTGGCGATTGGCTTGCAGGTATTTTCAACGGGCTTGGGTTTGGTCATCATGTTCGGATGACG
>JANXVS010000205.1 GCA_025351555.1 Pseudomonadota bacterium
ATTGCCCAAACAGGCACCACCAAAAATCACCGCGCTTGCGACCCCCCCAGCAACCACGATGTAGTGCAGACCTGCGGGGTACGCCCTATAGGCATCAGGAAGTTAGCGGCGTCTCAGCCTTGAATCCGCTAAGTTGGGCTAAGGCGAAACCCAGCCTGCCATCAGCGGGATGAGGTAGTCGGACCAGTCAGCGGGAGTCCCGTCATGCGGGCCATCGAGCTCGCGATATTGCAGCGGGAACCCGTGGGCAACCATCTTGTCGCGATCGACGCGGACTCCAGCGATTGGAAAGCTCGCGTCCTGGATTCGCGCTGTGTGGGCGACATTGATCAGCCAGCCAGCCGCGCCAAGGACCGCATCGACGTTGCCCGCACCGACGGCCTGGCTCAAGCCGGAATTCTCGATCAGCACGCCCGCATACGTCAGCGCGTCGGTCATCGCCATGTTGTAGGCGAGCATTCCGCCTGACGAGTAGCCGGCGAGCACGATACGATGCTGGTGGACTTAAAAGCAGGAGCGTACGTGCGTAATCGCCGCGGACACGAGCCCCGCGTTGCCAGGGACGTTCCAACATAGGCCGTCGCGCCCACCGATCGAGATTGCGATGTAGTTCTGGCTCGCACGCAGCGCGGACGGCACGGCGGCCGACGTCGCAAAGTTATACGCCGTGTCACCACAGCCGTGCATCGCGACCAGCAGCCGTTGCGGCACGGGGTTCACCACGTCATAGCCCGGCGGCAGCCGGACCACGTAGTCCGAATTGGGACTGCTGAGCGTGAAAAAACCGTCGGCATCTGCGGTAAACGGGCAACTTTGCGTGGGGCCAGGACCCGGACCAGGCTCGAAGTCACCAGCGAAAATCAGGTCGGATGACTGGGAGCGAGCACCTGCGGCTATCAGGAAGCACCCGACAGCGAAACAGAACGCAAACGAAGCGCCAAAGCGCACTCCCGCCAACCGCATGGCACCCTCCTGCCAGACGTTCGACTGTAGCACGCCTCGGGAAAGGCTGATAAAAAAGGCGACACACGGGCTGCTCACGGGCACACCTGAACGCTTGCGGCTCATACTTCACTACAAGATCGAAAGTTGGTGGAGCGGAAGGGGATCGAACCCTCGACCTCTGCATTGCGAACGCAGCGCTCTCCCAGCTGAGCTACCGCCCCACTCGAACGACTGCGCCAGTCTGGTCCGGCGCAAGGCCGCGCATGATACCCCAAGTCTCAATCGCGCAACAGGTTCAGCGTTGCCCGATGCGGCCACTGCCGCATCGGCACCCATTCTCGGAATTGCCGCGTCGATCTGATGCGCCGACGTTGCCGCCATGTGCTTGGGCGTACGCGACGGGCACATGCTGCCGCCCTCGCACGCTATGAAATTCCTCCGCGCACTCGCGACAACGCGCCTGGCCGTGTTTGCGCGCCGGATTATTCAAACCCGTTGGCGAAGATGGCATCGGGGTAAAAATGCAGCACGCCAGCAGGAGATGCGATCCAGCCACCGGCAGGGTTCTGATTCACCTGCTCGACGCCACCGGCAAGCACGACGGTGTAGTGGGCGTCGGGAACCAGGCCGAGCAGCGTGCGCGAGGTCGTTGCGGAAGCCGCGACATTGTACGAAGTCGATGTGATCGGCGCGGGAACCTGACCGGACTGATTGTTGAACAGCACGATATGGCGCGCGCCGCCGGCTTGCGCTATCTGGACGCCGATCATCTTGTTGTCGATCGACGCGATCTGGGTGTCGGTTGGTGGCGTACTGGTATTGGCCCCCGGCTGCAACACCGTCAGGAACGGGACGATCAGCGGATTAAGCGGATCCCGCACCTCGATCCGGTAGGTGCCGACGTTGTCCTGACCGAAGGGCATGCAGGTCGGGGGGTCGGACGCGTCACACGGATCGGGATTGGTCAGCTCGTCGACTACGCTGAGGGTGGCGTTGGCAGGCAGCACGGCATCGAGGAAGAGCCGCGATTGTCCGTAGTCCAGCCGGGCCATTTTCCCCGAAATCACCGGCAAGGC
>JANXVS010000537.1 GCA_025351555.1 Pseudomonadota bacterium
GGCCCAGGTCGCCTGTTCGAGCTCAAGCCGGCTGAATTCGACATTCAGGTCGTCGTGGTCCTTGACCAGCTGGATGGAATCAACGAATACGCGACGATATTGTTCGCGTGCATAGATCACGCCGAGCGCACTGCCGATCACCGCGATAAGCATCAACAACACGATGACGGCGCCGACGCGCTTCATGGCAACCGTTCCGCCACGCGCAACACCGCACTGCGCGCGCGCGGATTGCTGGCGGTTTCCGCCGAGCCTGGAAATTGCGCCGCGCCGACAAGTTTGAGCCGCAGGTTCGTACCCACCGGCGGCGGCAGGTTGCGACGTGCTGCAGGTGCCTGCGATTCGGCGCGCAGGAATTGTTTGACGATGCGATCTTCCAGCGAATGGAAACTGATCACGGCCAGTCGACCAGCGGGTTTCAGCCGCGTCAGCGCCGCTTGCAGCCCGTGCGCCAGCGCATCGAGCTCGCCATTCACCGCGATGCGCAGCGCTTGGAAGCTACGCGTCGCCGGATGTTTTCCGGGCGCACGCTTGCCAAGAACGCGCGTGATCAAATCCGCCAGTTCGCCGGTGCGTGCTATCGGCGCCGTCTGACGGCTTTCGACGATGGCGCGAGCGATGCGCAGGCCCATGCGTTCTTCGCCGAACTGCCACAGCACTTCGGCGATTTGCCTCTCGTTCGCGCGCGCGAGAAATTCCGCGGCGCTTTCGCCGTGGCTGGTATCCATGCGCATATCCAGCGGCGCATCGGCTTGGAAACTGAAGCCGCGCTCGGCATCGTCGAGCTGCGGCGATGACACGCCCAGATCCAGCAGCACGCCATCGAGGCCGGCATGGGTCGCGTCCCAATCGGACAGTTCCGCAAAATTGCCGTGCCGGATGGTGA
Source organism: Pseudomonadota bacterium (assembly GCA_025351555.1). Lineage (GTDB taxonomy): Bacteria > Pseudomonadota > Gammaproteobacteria > Xanthomonadales > Rhodanobacteraceae > Rudaea. The sequence goes on from JANXVS010000537.1 coordinate 887, forward strand.
CGCGCGCACCATCGCTGAACTCGCGCCGCGCTGTGGCCACCGCTGTCGGATCGCGATCCATCAACAACAAGCGGCCGTGCGGCCCGAGCCGTTCGAGCAGCGCACGTGCATGGCCGCCGCGACCGAACGTGCCGTCGAGATACGTGCCGTCGGCGCGAAGGTTCAGCGCTTCAAGCACTTCGGCCAGCATGACCGGAATATGCGTCACCGGAATATCGTTCTGCTCGCTCATGGCCGCCAGAGCGCGCGCGTGCGCGCTGCTCACAATTTCAGCCCCAGCATTTCATCGCTGAGTTCGTTCTCGCCGATCGTCAAGCGGATCTTGTTCAGATGCGCCTGTTCGCTCCACAACTCGAACTTCGTGTTCATGCCGAGCAGTACCGCTTTCTTCTCGATGCTGGCGGCGTTGCGCTGACTGGCCGGCACCAGCACGCGCGCATTGCCGTCGAGTTCGACCGCTGCCGCCGCGCCGACCAACTTCAACTGCAGGTCGCGGTGCACACGCTTGACGCTGGACAGCGCATTGACCTGATCGCGCACCTTTTCCCACTCGCTGTCCGGAAACAGCCACAGGCAACCGTGCTCGAACGGGTTGTAGGTAAACACCAGACGATTCATGCACGCCGACGCGATCAGCTCGCGATAGGCGGTCGGCACCGCCATACGGCCTTTGTCGTCAAGCGTGATTGCGGTTTCGCCTTGAAACATGGTTCCTGCCGCTCGTCCCTTCCCACGAAAAACCACTAAATCCCACCGAGCGAACAGTAGCCGCCACGTTAAGGACTGTCAAGGGAAAATTGCTTGCAGATCAAGGGGAAAGCCGCGCTTTTGTTAAGAATTCACGTGACTTGTCAGGTATGTTTTGAATGCAATTGAATTTGCTGGATTTTTTCTCCGCCGCCTCGATCGCCGATCTTCATTTGAGCTGCTGCGATGCAGCAAAAACGGGCGCCGAGAATAGTTTCCACATTGCAATTAGTGGAAAAAGATAAAAAGCGAAAATGCGCAGTGGCTCTGCAGCCCCTTGAGTCAAGGGGCGACAAACGCTTGCACAGCAAGCGTTTTGGGGGGTTGTGGGAGCACTACCGGACCGTGCTCGAAGCCCAGCGTCTGCGCTCCACTGGTAAAGGAGGAGGTAAAAAGAGTCGGCCGGTAAGCCGGGTTCTGTCGTGGACAGTCATTCCTCTAGGCCTGACGTCGCCGTCAGGCTCGAGCAACCTACCCGGGAGCAGCGCGGGCCACGCCAATGCTCCCCTATTTGGTCTTGCTCCGAGTGGGGTTTACCATGCCACGCGGCGTTGTCCCCGCGCGCGGTGCGCTCTTACCGCACCGTTTCACCCTTACCACGCATGTCTTGCGACACCGTTCGGCGGTCTATTCTCTGTTGCACTAGCCGTCGGCTCACGCCGCCCAGGCGTTACCTGGCACTCTGCCCTATGGAGCCCGGACTTTCCTCGCGGTGCTTGCGCACCCCGTGACTGTCTGGCCGACTCCACGCCTATTCTAACGCGTTGCGGCGGCAACACGCAGCATCGCCGCGATACTGACCTCGACATCCGCATCCGTCGTCGCCCACGAGCACACGCTGATGCGCATCGCGGTGCGACCCTGCCACACCGTGCCACCGCACCAGCAGGTGCCCTCAGCCTGCAACGCGGCGATCACGCGCTGCGTGCGCACGGCATCGCCGAAGCTCACCAAGACCTGATTCAACACGACCTCGTTGAGCACCTCGAAGCCGCAAGCTGCCAACGCCTCGGCAAAACGCCGCGCCTGCCGGCAATTGCGTTCGATCATTTCCTCGACGCCGCTGCGACCCAAGCTGCGCAACGTCGCCCACACGTCCACGCCGCGCGCGCGGCGCGAAAGCTCCGGGGTGTAATCCGATGGATTGCGCCAAGGACTTGTCGTCGGCAGATACTCCGCCGTGATCGCCATCGCCGCACGCAAGGCGTCGGCGTCGCGCACGAACGCCAAGCCACCGTCGTACGGAACGTTCAGCCATTTGTGCGCATCGGTCGCCCAGGAATCGGCAACCTCGATGCCCTGCACGAGAGCGCTGCGCGTCGGCGCCACGCGCGCCCACAGACCGAATGCACCGTCCACGTGCAGCCAGGCATCCGCACCGACGCGCTCGCGCACGGCGGCAACCGGATCGCAGGCGCCGGTGTTCACATTGCCCACTTGTGTACAAATGATCGTCGGCACGGTCAGCTTCGGCAGCGCGTCGACGCGCATGCGGCCTTGTCCATCGACCGGCACGCGCAGCACGCGCGTGCGCCCGAGGCCGAGCAAGCCAAGCGACTTGATCAGGGTCGGGTGAGCTTCCTCGCTGACGACGACCGTGATCGGCGGCGCGCCAAACAAGCCATCCGCTTCGACATTCCAGCCGGCGCGCGCCAGCACGGCGTGTCGCGCGGCCGCGAGCGCGACGAAATTCGCGACTGTTGCACCGGTAACGAAGGCACCACCGCAGCTACGCGGCAGATCGAGCAAATCCAGCAACCAGCGCAGCGCCGTCTGCTCAAGTCGCGCGGTTGCCGGCGTGATGTTGTACAGACCCGTATTCTGATCCCAGGCCGTCGCCAGCCAGTTCGCGGCCAGTGCGATCGGCAACGCACCGCCGATGACGAAGCCGAAGAAACGCGGTCCTGCCATCGCCATGGTCGCCGGCGAGGCATAACGATCCAACAGTTCTATCACCTCGGCCGGATCACAAGAGCCATCCGGCAGCGCCCCATCCAATGCACCGAGCGCTGCGACCGCCGCCGGATCGGGCGCGACCTTGCGTTGTTTGAGCTCTTGCAGATATGCGTCGGCGCGTGTGGCGACATCTTGCAGCAGCGTGGGCATGTCAATCTCCTTTAGGATTCGTCGCTCGTCCGATACAAATCTTTGCGCGATGCGCCGGTGATCTCGCTCGCGACTTTCGCGGCGCGGCCCGGTGGCAATTCACGCCTCAGCAACTCGAACACACGCCGGCCTTCAACAAGACGCGCAGCATCGGCATCGTCGTCCGCGCCAGCGACCAGCAGGACAAACTCGCCGCGTTGCTGATTCGCATCGGCAACTACACGTTGCGCCACGTCGCCCAGCGTGCCATCGAGCACGGTCTCGAACAACTTGGTCAACTCGCGTGCGAGCACCACCACGCGCGCGGCGCCGAAGAGCTGGGCCATGTCGGTCAGCGATTCGACGACGCGATGGCTGGATTCATAAAAAATCAGGGTGCGCGTTTCTGCACATAGTGCCTGCAGCCGCGAACGGCGCGCTGCCGACTTGGCCGGAAGGAATCCCTCGAACACGAAACGATCCGAGGCAAGGCCGGCTACCGACAGCGCCGCGATCGCTGCGCACGGGCCGGGCAACGGACTCACGGCAATACCCGCTTCGCGCGCCGCGCGCACGAGACGGAATCCAGGGTCACTGATGAGCGGCGTGCCGGCATCGCTGATCAGCGCAATCTGCGTACCATCAACCATCTTGCTCACAAGTTCGCCGCTGACTTGCCCCTCGTTGTGCTCGTGCAGGGCGAGCGTGCGCGTGGCGATGCCGAAATGCTTGAGCAGGGCGGCGCTATGGCGGGTGTCCTCGCACGCGATCAGATCCGCTTCGCGCAACACCTGCTGCGCCCGTGGCGACAGATCATCGAGATTGCCGATCGGCGTCGCCACCACCCAGAGTTTTCCCGCTGTGCCGTGTTGTGCCATCGCTTTCCCCAGCATCCGGCGCGTAGCTTACCGCGATGTGCCGGTTCGAGCCGCTCCGATCCGGTATCATGGGTGCACACCGGTTCAAGATGCGGTCATGAGTATGATGCGGTCATGAGTACGTTCCGCCTGCCCCGCCCGCTGCTGTCGCGTCTGGCTTTTTTTTGCATTGTCCCATTGTGCGCATTGTTCACAAGCTGTGCCATGACCGGCATTTCCGGCGACGACGCCGAAGGCCCCGCAGCGGCCAGCGCCGAGCAAGCCTACAGTCAGGGCGATTTCGACCGTGCCGCGCAGGAATTCTGGGATCTGGCCGAGGCGCATTCCGGTGAACGCGCACACTTCCGCCTGCGCGCGGCCGAGGCGTTCCGCGAGAATGGCCAGATGGATGCGGCTGCACAGTCGCTGGAAGGGATCAAGCTGCGGCGGCTGAGCGACGAGGAAAAGATGCGCTACAACCTGCTCGAAGCAGAAGTCGCACTCGCCCAGAATGCACCGGCACGCGCGCTGGAGCATCTGAACTTTGCCGACGCCGAACTACCGCCGCCGCTGCGCCTGCGCATGCTGGAACTGCGCGCACGTGCGCAAGCCGCCGGCGGCGACGCATTCGCGAGCGCACGCACGCGCGCGGCGCTCAA
>JANXVS010000287.1 GCA_025351555.1 Pseudomonadota bacterium
GCCCATCAGGCTCAATTCGGTACCGGTTTGCAGCTGGGTCCAGTGCTCGCCCAGATCGGTGGATTCGTAGACATGTCCACGCAGGCCGAAGGCGAGCACGTGATCGGCTTCGTAGCCGATCACGCCGAACATCGAGCCGTCGTAAGGCAATTGCAGGCGTTGCCAGGTCACGCCGTCGTCGCGTGAGCGGAACGCGCTGCCGCGCTCGCCGACGATGAACAGTGCGCCGTTGTCGGTGCGTGCGATCGCATTGAAATGCGGCGTAGCTTCCTGACCGAGCTTGAGTTCATCGGCGCTGAATGTCTGCTTGGCGTTGTGCTCGCTCGTTTTTGCATTCGTATCGTCGTCTGCCGTGCCTGCGTCCGGCTTTGGCTTGGCCACGGCCAAGGTTTGCCATGTCGCGCCGCCATCGATCGTCTTCAGCGCCAGGCTATAGGCGCCCACGGCGTAACCGCGATGGATGTCAGTAAACAATACGCCCAGGAGCGGCGCGCCCTGATGCGGATCGTGCGCGGCATCGTTGCCGGTCGCCGATGCCTTCCAGGGATCCTGGCGCTGCAATTCCCAGTGGCTGCCGCCATCGGCACTGTGGGCGATCAGGCCGTCGTGGCCAACGGCCCACACGTGCGCATCGATGGCGGTGACGGCGGTGAACGTCGTGCGCGTGGGTACCGCGGACTGGCGCCAGACGCGGCCGTCATCGGACAGCAGGATATTGCCGCGTGCTCCGACCGCGATGTAGTGCTTGCCAGAACGCACCACGTCCAGCAACAGGGATTGCGCGGCCAATGGCATGGCTTCGGCGGCGGCGCTGATGGGGTCGATCCAATTCGACGACCGTGGAGCCAATGCAGGCGGCGTCGCCCCAGCTTGGGCGAAGATCAGTCCCCACGGCAGTGCGCAGGCGCAGACCAGCACGGTGCTCGACAATACATTGCATGACAGCAGGCGCAAATCCTGAAACTTCATCGCGTATACCCCCGATTCGGTGAATCGTCCGCGTATACTTTTACCTTTCTCCAAAATGCGCCAGCCGCTCTGCGAGCGGCCGGCGTTGTTCGCTGTTGCCTACGCGCGGACGGCGGGCATCATTCGATGCCGCGCTGACGCAGGGATTGCGGCGAGAACATGTCCGGCGTGGTCTGCAGGGAGAAATCGTACTCCTGTTCCTGGTTGTCCAGGCCCTGCACCAGATAGCGCCCGGACTTCAGGTCGTAATGGCACTCCAGGGTCGACCAGAATACCGGCACTTCGTAGTAGTTCACGCTCGGCGCCTCGGAGTAGCGCCACAGCTTGCCTTCGCCGTCGTAGTGGTCGATTTCCAGAATCTGCCAGCTATCCTCATCCAGGTAGAAGGTGCGGCGTGGATTGATGTGGCGCTGGCCCGGCTTGAGCGTGGCTTCGACGACCCAGATACGGTGCAGTTCGTAGCGCAGCAGATCCGGATTGATGAAGTTCGGCTTGATCAGATCCGAAACCTTGGTCTTGTCGCTGTGCGCCTTGTAGGAATTGTACGGCACATACAATTCTTTCTTGCCGACCATCTTCCAGTTGTACTTGTCCATCGCGCCGTTGTACATGTCAGTCATGTCGTTGGTGCGCAGACCGTCCGAGGCGGTGCCCGGGTTATCGTAGGCGACGTTTGGCGCACGCCGCACGCGGCGCTGGCCGGGATTGTAGATCCATGCCTGACGCGGCTCCTTCTTCGAATCCAGGGTTTCGTGCACCAGCAGCACCTGGCCGGCCAGGCGCGGTGGCGACACGACATCCTCGAAAAAGTATAAAAGGATATTATTGATGTCCTTGAGCGTATTGCCGGGCTTGTAGTACAGGCCGAGCCCTTCCTCACGGAAGCGGATCAGGGTGTATTGCCCGGACGTGGTCGGAATTGCCTGATTGTTCCAGCGTGCGAACGACACGCCCTTGAACTTGAGCTTGTGGTTCCAGATCGCTTCCATGCCGGCCTTGGCCGGGTCCTTGTCCAGGATCGGGAACGGCAGGCCTTCGGCCACATTCGCCACCCCTTCGCCATCGTCGACCAATTCACCGGTGGCCGCATTTTTTATGGTCATGTCGTAGATGCGCTGCGGGAACGAAGCGCTGCGATGGCTTGGATAAACCACCATTTTCCAGTTTGGATACTTGCCGAACATGGCAATCTGACCGGCCGAGAGTTTGTCGCCGTAGTCCTTGTAGTTCTGCGCGGTGACCGTGAACAGCGGCTTGTCGCCCGCGAACGGATCCGGATGATGGTCGCCCACCTTGTAGCCTGCCGGTGGCGCGGAGATGCCACCGGTCCATTCCGGAATCGTGCACCTTGTTGCCGGCGCGTTCGGCGCCGCTCGGGGTGAACTTCGTGCCCTTCATGCCGAGCTTGGCTACGTCCTCGGGACTGCCCTTGGCTAGCGCCGCGGTGGAAAACACGGTGCACGCCACCAGCGCTGCCAGCTTTGTTTTATAGAACCTTGTCATGACAAGTCCCTCCCGAGGATGTTTCAGAATGAATACTTTGCAACCAGAGCAACAAAATCGCGATCGCTGATCAGGTTGAACTGACCGCCGCCGAAGTAGTTGGTGTAGCTCAAATCCAACGACCACTTGTTGAGGTAGTTGGCTTCCACACCGAGCGTCAGCGACTTGCGGTCCTCGATGAAGTTGCCGCCGGGACCAGGTGAGGTGCCGTTGACGTCGTGATTGAAGGCGACGCGCGGCGACAACGTGAACGCGGTGCCGAAGGCATTGTTGTAGTCGGCGCGCGCAGCCAGGCGATAACCCCACGAGAACGGGGTAGGGAAGCCGTTATGCTGGGTTTCCGGATTGTTCAGATTGCCGCTGAGGACGTCAGGGCCGCCGCCGGTGTCGGTGCCGTCGCTGTTGTAGCGCAGAACCGATTGCAGGGGCAGATCCCACACCTTGGTTGCGCCGGCTTCTCCGACCATGGAGATCTGGTTGGCGTGGAACCAGTTGTTCGGACCGATCACCTTGGTCGCGGTGAACTGCAACTGCGAGACATGATTGCGGGTGTAGCCGGGGATGATGTCGCCTGGGCCGTAGTTGCCGAGCTGGCTGACGAAGCGCTCACCCGGCGCCGGGATCAGGCCGTTCAGCGGCGTGAGTCCGGAGAACAGCAACTCGACCGCGTCGATTTGCAGGGGCTGATTCGGGCGATAGCTCAACTCGCCCTGAAGGGCGATGCCGGGGCCTTCAAGCTGGGTGTTGAAGCTCACACCGTACAGCCGGATGTTTTTCGGATACTCGACGAAATAGCCGGCGCTGTTGGGTATCGTGCTGGTGACCGCAAAACCGGTGATCAGCGGCAGGCGGCTGGAATACTGCAAAGCGTAGAACCCGAATTCGGTGCCGCCGAGGTTGTCCGCCAGATAGTGCGCTGCAAAACCGAACTGGCCGTACTCGCTGGGATAGCGATCAGGCAACCGACGTACGGTCTGTGCGCAGGAGGTTGCCAGCAGGCGCGCCAGCGGGTTGGTGCGGGCGTTGAGGATGCTCTGACCGCCGAACGCGCTGTTGTCGCTGGGCGCGCCACCGAAACATACCGAGTAATAGTTCTCCGGATTCCGCACTGGCTGCGGCACCAGGCCGAACGGCAGTGAGGCATAGGTGCCGCCGATCGTGGCGAAATCGTTGGTCGAGAAATACGTCCCGGATGGATCGGGATTGGTCTGCGCAAACTCGAGCAGGTAGGTCGCTTCGACCGAGAAATTCTGGGTGACGTTGTACGAGCCCCAGAGCATGTTCACCGGCAGAAACGCTTCCTTGAGCTCGGCGCCTGCTACGTGCAATTGCGAAACATCGAAGGGATTGAAAACGTTGATGCCGCCCTGGATGAAGGTGCTTTCACCCCAGCTGAGCACCTGCTTGCCGAAACGCACCGTGGCCTGGTGGCCGCCAATGTCGAAATTGTCATAAACGAACGCATCCAGGATGCGGAAGCGCTTGCCAACCTGGTGTTTCGCCAGCTCAGTCAGCTTGTCGTTATTGGCATTGGCAAAATCATAGAAGTAGCTGGCGCGCAAGAACGCACCCATATGATCGCCGTAATCCAGATGCAGTTCGCTGGTGGCCTTGACGGCGTTGGAGAACGCGCTGCCGGAACTGTAGTTCAGATTGCCATCATCATGGTTGGCCGAAAACGCGCCCTGCGCCGTGCGCTGCTGCGCGTTCGGCAACAGGCCCACGAACGGGTTGTAATGGGCCTTGGCAATTCCATCGGAACTCGGATCGGCCACACGCAGATCGATACCATACGACAGCGTGGTGTTGACCGTGCCGTGGAAACCGTCGGAATTGCCGAACTCGAAGGCCTGGGCCGGCGTGGCTGCGTAGCCGGCGAGCACCAAGGCGATGGCCGCAGCCAATCCGCGTGGAATGTAAATGTCGGCACGCACAGTGTTGATCTTGTTTTGAGTTGTCATGTCTTTCCCCTAAGCCGTTACTGCGTGCGGATGACGGAGGTGTTGGTGATCAACACGGCCTGACCGCCCGAAGCGATCATGCTTGCCATCTCACCCTGCATTTCGGCGGTCACCGCGGGTGAACTGGCGGGACTGAGCAAGGAGCCGTGCGCGCCTTGGGTAAAGCGCACTACACCGCGGATGTTGGCTGCTTGCGTGGTGTGGGTCAGCGTGCTCAGGCCCAACGCGGCCAGCAAGGGTTCGGTACCCGACAACGGTGCCGTCGGCACGAAATTCGGAATCACCTGATCCGACGGATGCGTGGCATCGCCCACGACTTCCTGCGCCAGGATTGCCTTGCCGGCCGTGGCGAACGCGAAGTTGATCGAATCCCCCGAATCGACCACCGTCTGCGCGGCGACAAAGAAGGCGTCGTAGCTCGGCGTGCCCTGGGTCAATCCGGCTTGCGCGAGTCCTGCGTGGATCGACGGGCCGAACGCGGGCGAGGCATCGAGCAGGCGCGCAATGCCGCCGCCCGGCACGTTGAGCAGACCCACATGCACATGCGGTTCCATCGCCATGAAGGCGGTGCCGATGATGGAGCCCAGCGATTGCCCCACGAACTCGATACGCGAGCCGTCGAAATCGCCGGTTGGGTTGGCGTCGTAGCGCATCGATGGAATCGCGCGGGTCAACGCCATCAGGTCGGCAGTCGCCTCACGCAGATTGTCGCGCGAGGTGAGCAGGTTGCCCAGGTTGATGAAATAGGTGCCAGAAGGATCGATGGTGCCATCCGGGCCGGGCGCGCCGGTCGCATTGTTTTCAAAATCCACATCAAAGGTACGCTCGCCGGTGATCAACCCGGCCGCTGGCGAACCGGTGAATAGTTGATTGCGATACAGCGGACTGGTCTTGTCGGTCAGCCCGTGCAGCGGCGCATCAATAGCGATGACCGCAAAGCCTTGCGCCGCCAGCGTACCGGCGATCGCGAACATGTCGGTGCGGTTGCGGGTGATGCCGTGCTGGAAGATCACGATCGGCCAGCCGGCATCCGGTCGGGTCTTGCCGGAGTTCGCGTTCGGCACCGTCAGCAATACCGGCACCACCTGGGTGGAGTTGGCGACCGGAAAGGGATTGGCGAAGGTGACATTGGTTGATGTCGGATCGAGTCCGAACGCGTTGAATGGCGGCACATAACCACCGGGTGCGGCGTGCCAGAACGTATGCAGCGGTGCGGTGGGATCCGTCGCGCTGGGCGCACCCAGGTAGTACGGCAATGCCAACACACCGACATAGACATCGGCGACCGGCGGCAGCGCCGGATTGATTTGCGCCAAGGTCAGCCCGGTCGGTGCCACGTGCGCGGTGGGCACAGGACTCTGCTCGATGCGGCCTTGCACGGCCATCAATTCGGGGGTGATGCTCTGCGTGGTCGCGACCCAGGACAAGGCGACGCGACGATCGGTGCGCACGCCGTCGAATACATCCAGCGCGCCCTCTTGCGAGTTCACCAGCTGACGCAGCGGTTCCAGCGCGCAGGCAGTGGCCGCCGGCAGCAGCGGATCGGTCGATTGCCCGTTCGCACACAAGGGATTCACGCGCTTGGCGAGGAAGTAGGTGGTGTCCGGCGTGATGTCATTGCCGTTGGCATCGGTGATGCTCGGCGACGGCGCGGGATTCAGAAAACCGCCGTTGCCGATCAGCACCGCCATGTACGAGGTGAGCTGCTTCAAGGGCTTGGTCGGGATGATCGCCAAGGTGCGGCCGGTGGTATCCGAGGGCGCCAACGCGACCACGAACTCCTGCGGCGATTGCAACTCGCGCACCACACTGGTCACACCGCCACCGGGGCCGGTCAAGGTGACTTCAAACACGCGCACCGTGCCGTTGTGGCCGCCGGTAATGGAAGAGGCCAGCGGAGGTTCGGCGAACGTCGTGCTCCACGGCGCCACCTCACTGAAGCCGTCGAGCGCATTCAGGGCCACCGCCGGATCACCGAAATTCGCCGGATTGGCGACCGGAATGTTCAGGGTCAGGTCTTTCGTGCCCGACAGCAGCAGATTGGTCGGGAATGGGACCACAGCGTTCGCGGGATCGAAACGTGCGGTGATGACGGCGGTCACCGGAGTGCCGCCGCTGTTGGTCGCGGGCGGCGTGGCTACCGCACGCGAACTGTTGCTGCCGCCTCCACATCGGACAACAGTAACGACGACGACAGTGCCAGGAGCAAACTCAGTCGGGCCTGCATGGGAGAATTCCTGTTAGTGATTCGGGAGCGCAACGACGCTCGTATCATAGGTAGTTCAAACGGTCGTTGGCAACGAGAATTTAACGACGGCCGCAGATTTGTTGTTGCTGCATTGCAACAAGACTGCTCAGGCCAACGCCACGCTGAAGTTTATTTATATAAAATTTTATTTATATATTTTCCTGATTAGCTTCGTTCCTCAGCTTAAAAAATTGCTCGTTTGACGCAGAATCGGCTCTGCGCAAGGGCCACAGAG
>JANXVS010000322.1 GCA_025351555.1 Pseudomonadota bacterium
AGAGTCCGATCCCAAGTGGGTGGGTGCCCATGCGCACGATGTTTTCTTTGACGATCCGAGCCGAAACCATAACGTCGTGCATGGCGCCGCCGCCACATATAAGAGAGTTATCGTTAGAGCAGGACTGGGTTCCGGCCTGCGTGAGTAGTGCGACTTTTCCATAAACCGTCAGCATGGGTTGAGTGTAGCGGCGCTTTGCCTGCTGCCCTTCGACAGATTTCCGGACAACGTGTTCTTGCTGCATCTTCATAGGTAGCCCCTCTGTAATTTATGGCTCGTTCGCTGAGTCAACCAGACGTTCAGTGCAATCGGACTGCCCATATGATAGCTCGTCCATGTGGATTTGCTACCCTTGCCACCGAGGTACCGGGCGAAAGCCCGCTCGTATCGGTCGGGGTCTACGAAAATGCCGCCGACGAGTGTCAATCTTCTTTCCATGGGAATGCAGAGTTTTCCCGTGGTAAACCGCGCCCGTACGGGGTCACCCAGCATTCCTATCTTAGGTCGTAAGCGTATTTCCTCCGGTAGTTTGCCACGCATCGCGTCGCGCAGAAGTTTCTTGCCGGTCGTAACAGTGTCTGCTAGGTGCAGCAGAAAGGTCATAAGTCGCACGTCGAAGTATGGGTGACGCACGACCAATGGCAGTCTCAGCACTTCGTAGTCGCTGAACAAACTGGGGTAGTGCAATGGCGAGCTTAGTTGCCGCTGGATGCCGATGGCATTGTCAATGATCTTCCATCCCGCTCGCCAGCGGTCGTGAAGATCGGTTCGGCGCGCGAAATCCGCGTCGATCCAGTCCGGAAAATCGGGGTGCCTATCCGTTGGTCGACCCAAGGTCGTCATCAGGGCTTCGCGCAGCCCCAGTCCGCGCAGGGTACCGGTTTGGCGAACGTGCCGATACATTTCGACCAGTCGCCGTAGAGCGTGCGCTGGCTGCTGAGACTCGAGAGAATCAGGGCTGGCGCCTCCAAACACGGCATCGCCGCCTTGACCGGTCAACAGCACGCGCGTACCGCTTGCGGAGATGGCTGAAAAACGGTCGTAATGAGCCGCAAGCAGCGGATATCCCTGAGGTTCCTGGGTTACGAATTCTGGCTGATCGATGCGTTCAAACAATGCATATTGCTGGCTTTCTTGAACGACAATTGGAACGCCCAGGTGTAACGCGACCATGCGGGCATAGCGAGGCTCAGGATCTCCCACCAATCCTTCGCACGAGATCGTATGCGCAGAGACTGTCCTGCCACGTGCTTGCGCGCCTGTTGCGAGCACTGCAGCGATTGAAGTGGAATCCATTCCACCGCTCAGCTCGACGGCAACCCGGGGCGTTTGTGCGCGGTCGTTGACCGCTCTTGCAAAGACTTCCTGAAATCGTTCCACGCACTCGGCGTAGTCGCTGTAGTGGATTTCCTCGCGCGCCGGGATTTGCCAATAGCGCGATACTCGACATGCTTCCCGTGTGAGATGGATTCGGCTTGCGGGCGGCAAGCGGCGAACATCGCGATATATCGAAAATTCGGGGTTCAGAAATGCGTTGAACAGCAGAAAATCACCGATTGCGTGTTCATTGAGCTGGGTAGAGACGGACGGGTGTTCCAATACCGCATCCAGTTCAGTGCCGAAGATGAACGCGTTGTCCGTCTTCGCGTAAAAAAACGGCCTCACGCCGAAATGATCGCGCGCGCACAGCAACAGTGCTTTACGCCCATCCCACAGGGCAAACGCGAAATCGCCGATGAGATGCTGCAGAAACGATTCGCCGAATGCGTAATAGGCGTGCAGAATCAGTTCCGCCGCCGTCGCATCCGTAGCTAGCTGACGTCCCGCGGCGCGTAGCGCGCTGATCAATTCCGCCCGACCATCAATACGGGCATCTGCCGTGACCCACACCTTCCCGTCCAGCGTACACGGCTGATGTTCGCCATCCGAGCCGGGGGAATCGCGCAAAAGGGTATGGCCGAAACCCACGTGGCCGGAGCACCATATCCCGCTGCCATCCGGCCCACGGCGCATGGTTGCTTCGGTCATTCGCCCCAGTAGCTGTCGATCTACTGGCGCACCATCAAGGTTGAAGATTCCGACTATCCCGCTCACTAGCGCTCTTCAATGGGGTAAATGACTGGTACTTCCCATCACGTAAGGTGGTCCGAAGCAAGTTTACACGTTTAATCGACAGAAATGGTCCAGAACGCGCACGCATCCTGGATTGTCCGCGAAACTTCGCAGACTTGGCCAAGGTTAGGCAAGCCATCGTGAAATTGCGCATATGGTGTTGTATCTGGCCTCAGACGAAGCGGGGTTTGTGCAAGGC
>JANXVS010000324.1 GCA_025351555.1 Pseudomonadota bacterium
GGCGCAGGAAGTGAACAAACCGGAAAATCTCGGCGATCCGTCACCGCTGGATATCACCGATGGCGCGGCCGGCGCCGAGAATGGCCTGACCGTGAAAGTGCGCGAAGCGACGGTTTTGAAGCAGTCCAAGGACACCATCTCAAGCAACCTGACCACCTTGCGCAATCGCGTCAACGAGCTGCATGTGTCCGAGCCGCTGATCCAGAAGCAGGGCGCCAACCGCATCGTGGTCGAATTGCCCGGCGTGCAGGATACCGCCGAGGCGAAGAAGATTCTCGGCGCGACCGCAACGCTCGAATACCACGCGGTCGACGAAAGCGCCAATGCGCTTGAAGCCGAGAAATCCGGCAACGTGCCGCCGGAATCACGCCTGTATCACAGCCAGCGAGTGGGGCCGGACGGCAAGCCGATGCCGGTCGTGCTGAAGAAGCGCGCGATCGTCAGTGGCGATGAGCTTGTCGATGCCACGGCGATGCCCGATGCGCAAAGCGGTACGCCATCGGTATCCGTGCGACTCAATGCCGTTGGCGGCAAGAAGATGCTCGACTTCACCAGCCAGAATGTCGGCCATCGCATGGCGGTGGTCTACATCGAGCGCACACCGGAGACCAAGATCGTCGACGGCAAGGAAGTGCGCACGGCCAAGGTGACAGAAGAAGTCATCAACGACGCCACGATCCAGGGTGTGTTCTCCAATCGCTTTCAGACCACCGGCATGGAAAGCATGAAGACGGCCACCGAGCTGTCGCTGTTGCTGCGTGCGGGTTCTTTGGCCGCGCCGGTCGACATCATCGAGCAGCACGTTATCGGCCCGAGCTTGGGGCAAGACAATATCGCCAAGGGCGTCAAGGCGGTGATTCTGGGCCTGTTGGCGGTACTGATCTGTGCGGCGCTGTATTACCACCTGTTCGGCTTGATCGCCGATATCGGTCTGATCCTGAACCTGATCATGCTGGTCGCGGTGCTGTCACTTTTCCACGCCACGCTGACCATGCCGAGTATTGCCGGTATCGTGCTGACGCTGGGTATGGCGATCGACGCGAACGTGCTGATCTGCGAGCGCATCCGGGAGGAACTGCGCAATGGTTCAACGCCACTGGCCTCGATTCGCGCTGGTTACGAAAAAGCCTGGGCGACCATTCTCGACGCGAACGTAACCCACTTGCTCGCTGCGGTCGCGCTGCTGGTTTTTGGCTCGGGCCCGATCGCTGGATTCGGCGTCACGTTGCTCGTCGGCATCCTGACTTCGATGTTTACCTCGGTGACGGTTACCCACATGCTGGTCAACCTGATCCATAGCGGACGCAAGCTCAAGGGCTTGTCGGTCGGCGGCGGCTACGCGCGCGGAGCGACTTCAGCTCCGGCAAGTTGAGGAGTGCCCGCGCCGAATGGCCCGGGCACCGATATCGAAGAAATGATGTTCAAGCAACACGAACTACGATGAAGCCGGAAACCGTTCGGCTCATCGTTCAACAAGGTTTATAGGCACATGGAAATTTTTAATCCGCACAGCAATATCGACTTCCTGCGCCTGCGCAAGATCAGTTTCGCCATCTCCGCGCTGCTGATCGTGATTGCGCTCGGCGCGATCTTCATCAAGGGCCTGAACTATGGTCTGGATTTCACCGGCGGCGTGCTGGTTGAAATCGAATACACCAATCCGGTCGAGATTAGCGACGTGCGCACAGCACTGGCCGATGCCGGCCATGCGGACGCGCAGGTCGTCAGCGCCGGCGGCGCACGCGATGTCTCGATCCGCTTGCAGAATCGCGACAGCAAGACCGATGCAAACATCACGGCCGGCAGCGAGTCGAAATCAAAAAGCGACCAACTCGCCGCGGACGTGCTCAAGGCGCTGCAGGCCAAGCGCAGCGACGCGAAGATGAAGCAGGATCCCGACATTGTCGGCGCGACGGTAGGCGACGAACTCAAGAGCGACGGCATCATCGCCGTGCTGTTCGTCATCATCGGCATCATGATCTACATCGGCATCCGCTTCGAGTGGCGCTTCGCCGTCGCCGCGATCGCCAGCGAAATCCACGACACCCTGATTACCGTCGGCTTCTACGCCATTACTCAGCACGAATTCGACATCACCGTGCTCGCTTCGGTGCTGGCGGTGGTCGGTTACTCGATCAACGACAAGGTTGTCGTGTTCGACCGCGTGCGCGAGCTGTTCCGCTCCATGCGCAAGGGCGAGCCGGTGGACATCTTGAACAAGGCGATCAATTCCACATTGTCGCGTACCATCATCACCGCGTTGTTCACGGCCGTCACCATGGTCGCGCTGTACTTCTTCGGTGGCCCCGTCGTGCACGGTTTTGCCCTGACCATGATCATCGGTATCGTTGTCGGCACGCTGTCGTCGATCTTTTTTGCGAGCCCGATCCTGCTCTGGCTCGGCGTGTCGAAGAAGGATCTGATGCCGGTGACGCGCGATAATCCGGAGTTGGCGCGCAGGCCCTGAGAGTTTCACCTCTCCCGTCGTGGGAGAGGTCGACGCGCGCTGCGCTTAAGCGCTAAGCAACGCCGACCCCGCCGACCCCGCAATCGTCTTCACCATCGCCGCCGCGAGCAAATGATTCCCTGCGATCAGATTGCCGCTCTTCGGAATGCCTTCGCGTCCAGCGAAATCGCAAATGTGACCACCCGCTTCGCGCACGATCACGCAGCCTGCAGCCATATCCCATGGCTTCAAGCCAATCTCGAAATAGCCATCCAGACGTCCAGCCGCGACATACGCCAGATCCAGCGCGGCCGAGCCGGTGCGGCGGATATCTTCAGCTTGGCCGAGCAGGGCGCGGGTCATGCCGAGTTGGGCGTCGAGGTGTTCGCGCTGGCGGAAGGGGAAGCCGGTGCACAGCATTGCACCTTGCAAACCCTCGCGCTTGGTAACGCGCATGCGCCGGTCGTTGATGAAGGCGCCGTCGCCCTTGCTGGCGGTGAATAGTTCATCGCGCAGCGGGTCGTAGATCACGCCGTGCACGGGATCGCCGTGGTCGAGAAATCCGATCGAGATGCAGTAATGTGGAAAACCGCGCAGATAGTTGTGCGTGCCATCGAGTGGATCGACGACCCAGACCTTGTTCGACTTGCCAATCTGTCCGGATTCCTCGCCAAGGATGGCGTGATCGGGAAAGGCGCGCTTGAGTTCCTTGACGATCTCGGCTTCGGCCAGGCGATCGACTTCGGTGACGAAATCCAGCCGCGATTTTTCCTCGACGATCAGGCTATCCACGCGATTCATGTAGCGCTGGATGATATTGCCGGCGGCGCGTGCGGCGCGTACCGCGACATTGACGGCGGGTCTGGGCATGGCGATTCCGGATCGATCAGCTGAAAAAGAACGGTGCGCGAGCTAGTCGCGCGGGGCGGAAGGGTAGCATTTTTTGGCTCTGGATTGCGAGTTCCGGGCGGCAGGATGGACGCCGTTCGCGCGCTGTTGCACGATAAGCTGCAAGAACGTGCAGTCGCGCACCCAGAACCCCCAACCGGTCATTCATGCAGCAACACATCCGCTTTGTCCTCGTCCGCCCCTCGCATCCAGGCAACATCGGTGCGGCCGCACGCGCGATCCGCACGATGGGATTCACGCGTCTAAATCTGGTCGCGCCGCATCGGTTTCCGCATGCCGATGCCGTCGCCATGGCGGCGGGCGCGGACGATGTGCTTGGCCTTACCGTCGTGACGTCGACCCTGGTCGAGGCGGTTGCCGATTGCACCCTGGTGTTGGGCTGCACTGCACGCCGGCGTGGCGTGTCGCTGGAGGAATTATCGCCGCGGCAGGCCGCGCAGCGCGCGCTCAACGCGAGTGCGCACGGCGAAGTGGCGATCGTCTTCGGCAACGAACGCACAGGTCTTGAGAACGACGAACTGATGTCGTGCCATGCTGCCGTGCATATTCCGAGCGCCGCGGATTTTTCCTCGTTGAATCTGGCCCAGGCGGTGCAGGTGCTCGCCTATGAACTGCGTCTGGCGACGCTGGAAAGCACGCCCGCGCCGGCACATGCAGAGAAGGCTGAATCGCTCGCGACGGCAGCGCAGCTCGAATACTTCTTCGGGCATCTGGAACAAATGCTGGAAAATATAGATTTCCACAAAGGCCGCTCGCCGCGGACGATCATGCAGCGGCTGCGGCGCCTGTTCCTGCGCACGAATCTTGAGGAACGCGAAGTGCGCATCTTGCGCGGCATCTTCGACGATGCGCAGCGTATGGCGAAACTTGCAAGGG
>JANXVS010000326.1 GCA_025351555.1 Pseudomonadota bacterium
GCCTCGCGCAGTTCCGTCTCCAGCTCGACGCTGGATAATTGCAGCAAGCGAATCGCTTGCTGCAACTGGGGCGTTAGCGCCAATTGCTGGCTCAGACGCAAATGTAGGGCTGGCTTCACTATCTTGGCTTCCCGTCCGGGCCGCGATTGATGCCCGGATGGGCAGGATAGCGCCGTTGCAGGGCTGTCCGTCAATCGGTGGAAACGCGCTATACTGCATTGAGTTTGCCGACGCTTGGCGCAATGCCGCAGCGGCCCGCAAAAACTACATGCGGAATTCCTTGCCCAGGTAGACTTCACGCACCTGATCGTTTGCCAGCACCTCGGCCGGCGCCCCCTTCGCCAATACCGCGCCATCGCTCATGATGTAAGCGCGATCGCAGATGCCGAGCGTTTCACGCACGTTGTGGTCAGTGATCAGGATGCCGATATTTCGCGCACGCAATTGCCTGACGATGCGCTGGATCTCTACGACCGAGATCGGGTCGATGCCCGCAAAGGGTTCATCGAGCAACATGAAGCGTGGCTTCGCGGCCAATGCACGGGTGATCTCCACGCGCCGACGTTCGCCGCCGGACAGGGTTACGCCCTTGTTGTCGGCGATGTGGGAAATCTGTAATTCATCCAGCAGTGATTCGAGCTCGGCGCGCCGGCCGGCCGCATCCAGGTCAACGCGCAGTTCCAGGATCGCCAGCACATTCTCCGCTACGGTCAGGCGCCGGAACACGGAAGGCTCCTGCGGCAGATAACCCACACCCAGGCGTGCGCGCGCATGCATCGGCATTTGCGTGATATCGTGCTTGTCTAGTGTGATGCGTCCGGCATCGGCACCGATCAGGCCCACGACCATGTAGAACGTGGTGGTCTTGCCGGCGCCATTCGGGCCGAGCAGGCCGACGACTTCGCCCTGCCCCAAGGTAAAGTCGAAATCGCGCACCACGGTGCGGCCGCGAAAACTCTTCTGCAATCCGATTGCGGTCAGCATGGTTCAGTGTTTGCCGTCAGCCCGATTGTCATCAGCCCGTTTGTCATCAACATTCGCGGCTGGTGTATTTTTGGCCTTCTTTACGGCCGCTGCAGCGCCAGCTGGATACCCGCAGTTGCCGCCGCTTGAGGCTGCTGGCGACTGATTCTTCGGCTCAAAGCGCATGCTGACGCGGCTGCTTGGCGCGTTGTCGCCGCTCTGCATTTCGCCGGTACTGGTGTTGTAGATCATGTGCTCGCCGTGGAATTCGCCCTTGCCCTTCTGCACGACGGTGACGTGTCCGGTCATGTCGGCGATGTCGGTGGCGACGTGATAATCGATGCGATCGGCATCGGCGCTCATCAGGCCGCAGTCGTCGTCGTGCAGCTGTTCCAGATGTGCCTGTTTGCCGATCAACAGCACGCGCTTGATGCGGCTGTTCTTCTCGCTTGGCGCGCTGGCAGCGCCGGATTTGTCGTTGTTGTCCTGATAGATCGTCGCTTCGTCGCTGTGCGCCTTGATCGAGCCCTGGGTGATCTGCACGTCGCCCTTCAGATACGTCACGCTGACGTCGGGATTGGTCGTCCGGTTCTCATCCGTTTTCAGATAATTTGCCTTGACGTCCATCGGCTGGGAGCGGTCAGTGCTCAGCGCGAATACGCACGCCGATGTGGCGAGCGCGATCAGGCCAAATATGAATGCCGCGGCAAATTCACTTCGCATCGTGGTGCCGGGGTTGCAGGATGGAATGGACATTGGCGAACAGCTCCAGCACTTTGAGGCCCAGGTCGGACTTCATGCCGACGCCAGACAGTATAGAGTCCGGATCGGTCAGCGTGACCGCCGCGGCAGTTTCCATTTTCTTGTCCTTGGGCCAGGTCGTCAGATCCGAGGTCACGATGTCGGCCGGTTTCACCTTTGCGCTCGGCTGGCGGTGCATCTCGACATGCCCTTGCAGCTTCATGATCGTGCCGTCCTTGTTGATCCAGGCAGCATCGGACTTGCCTTTCCACAGGTTGCCGCTGTTGTCGACCATCACATAGTCGGGTGTGTCCACA
This sequence comes from Pseudomonadota bacterium, assembly GCA_025351555.1. Classification (GTDB taxonomy): domain Bacteria; phylum Pseudomonadota; class Gammaproteobacteria; order Xanthomonadales; family Rhodanobacteraceae; genus Rudaea. The sequence continues at coordinate 2,022 of JANXVS010000326.1, forward strand.
TAGACCGAGCCGTCCTCTTGCTTGTGGGCCAGGCGCGGACCGGTGACGCTGAACGACAGCTTGCCGTCGTCGCCGAGTGCATCGATGATAAAATTACTCAAAGTATAATCCGAGCGTGGCGGGCCGACGAACGCCGGTGCTGGTTCGTGCGGCCGGAATATCCAGACCAGGATCTGCGCGCCCAGCGCGAACACAGCAAGCGCGAAAATCGTCGCGAGAAGCTTGCGTTCCATCAGCTGAACCGCGCCAGTTCGCTCTCGGCCTTGCCCTGGGCGGCCAGCAGCAGATCGCATACTTCGCGCACCGCGCCTTCGCCGCCGCGGTGTTGGGTGCGCCAGTGCGCGTGCTCGCGCAACCACGGATGCGCGTTGGCCACGGCGATGCTCAAGGCCACGCGGCGCATGATCGCCAGATCCGGCAGATCGTCGCCGCAATAGCTGGATTGTTCCGGCGTCAGCTTCAGCGCATGGATTAGCTGCTCGAAACAGGCCAGCTTGTTTTCCTGGCCCTGATACACATGCGCGATGCCGAGCTCAGCGGTGCGTTCGGTCACCATGTGGCTCATGCGCGCGGTGATGATCGCCACTTCGATGCCGTTGGCCATCAACCGTTTCAGGCCGAAGCCATCATGGACGTGAAACGATTTCAGTTCGCGGCCGTCGTCGCTGTAGCTGAGCTTGCCATCCGTCAGCACGCCATCGACGTCGAATACCGCGAGCCGGATTTTCGCGGCGCGTTCGCGGATGTCGGCGGGCAGGTCGGTTAATAGCATGGGGATAGGGGATCAGGAATGGCAGACTGAGAAGCGTAACAGCAGCGGGCTATCGATTCCCTATTTCCTATTCCCGGCTCTCAAACCACTCGCGCTCGCAACAGATCATGAATATTAAGTGCGCCGACGACGCGGTTGTCAGTGCTGACGACGAGCAGGGCGTGAATCTTGTGCGCTTCCATCAACCGCGCGGCCTCGATGGCGAGTTTGTCGCCGCCGATGGTCTTGGGCTGCACGGTCATCAGCGCGGTGACGGGGGTGGTGCGCAGATCCACATTCTTGTTGTCTACGGCTCGACGCAAATCGCCGTCGGTGAACACGCCAAGCAGACGCTGCTGCGCATCGACTATGGCGGTCATGCCCAGGCCCTTGCGGGTCATTTCCATTAGGGCCGCGGAAAGATTCGCGTCGGCATCGATGCAGGGGATCTGGTCGCCGACATGCATGATATCGCTGATATGCAGCAGCAGCCGGCGGCCCAACGTCCCGGACGGATGCGAGCGGGCGAAATCCTCGTCGGTGAAACCACGCGCTTCGAGGAGCGCGATCGCCAGCGCATCGCCCATCACCAGTGCGGCGGTGGTGCTCGCCGTGGGCGCCAGGCCCAGCGGGCAGGCTTCGGCTGGCACGCTCACATCCAGATGCACATCGCCCATCGCGGCCAGCGATGAGTTTGGATTGCCGGTCATCACGATCAACGGAATGCCCTGGCGTTTGATTACCGGCAGGATGGTCAAAAGCTCATCGGTTTCGCCGGAATTTGACAACGCCAGCACCACATCCTTCTGCGTGATCATGCCCAGATCGCCATGGCTGGCTTCGCCCGGGTGCACGAAGAACGCGGGCGTACCGGTCGAGGCCAGGGTCGCGGCGATCTTGCGCGCGATGTGCCCGGATTTGCCCATGCCAGAGACGATGACGCGGCCCGGGCACTCGAACATCAGCTGGCAGGCGCGCAGGAAGGCGTCGTCGATGCGGTTCTTGAGTGCCTCGATCGCGCGCGCTTCAGTGTCGATCACGGTGATGGCGCTGCGCTTGAGCGTGGCGGCATCCAGCATCGGATTGGTCAATGGCATCGTGGCGACGGCCTTGAGGCGTGCATTCATAAATTGGGGGTTGAGCTAAGGAAATCGCGAGTTCGTCACGTTCTAAGGTATCTGCGGCCAAGGATTTTAAGTACCATGCGCGTCCCTATTGTAACCTGTTGGCCCCCTGTGCGTGTCAGGACGGCCACTACCCGATCTGCGTCGCAGCTGCTGCCAGCGTCGCAACACCAGCGGCTGGCGCCTGCGTCGCGCCTCAATCCGGCCCCGAGATGGACACCCAGACAATCAAGACTCTGATCGAGCAAGGACTTCCCGGCGCCAGCGCCGACGTGCGCGGCGCCGATGGCGTGCATTTCGACGCGACCGTTGTGGCGTCGGCATTTGCCGGCAAGCTGCCGTTGGCGCGGCACCGCATGGTCTACGCCACGCTGGGCGACTTGATGGGCGGCGCGATCCATGCGTTGGCGCTGAAAACGCTGACGCCCGAAGAAGCGGACAAGGGACACTGATGGCAAAGATTGTAATTTCCGGCGGCGAGCCGCTCAACGGCGACGTCTGGATTTCCGGCGCCAAGAACGCGGTGCTGCCGATCCTGGCGGCGACCCTGCTTGCCGACGAGCCGGTGACGATCGGCAACGTGCCGCATCTGCACGATGTGACCACGACGATGGAACTGCTCGGCCAGATGGGCGTGCAGTTGACGATCGACGAGCGCATGCGCATCCATGCGGACCCGCGTCCGGCGAAGAACTATTTTGCGCCGTATGATCTGGTCAAGACCATGCGCGCCTCGATCCTCGTACTCGGCCCCCTGGTCGCGCGCTTTGGCGAGGCCGTTGTGTCGCTGCCCGGCGGCTGCGCGATCGGTTCGCGTCCGGTCAATCTGCACATCCAGGGATTGCAGGCGCTGGGCGCTGATGTCACGGTCGAGAATGGCTATATCAAGGCGCGTGCGAAACGTCTCAAGGGCGCGCGCATTGTCCTGGACATGGTCACGGTGACGGGCACCGAAAACATCATGATGGCGGCGGCGCTCGCGCAGGGCACCACCGTGATCGAGAATGCGGCGCAAGAGCCCGAAGTCGTTGATCTGGCCAACTGCATCAATGCGATGGGTGGCAAGATCGGCGGCGCCGGTACGAGCACGATCGTGATCGAAGGCGTGGAACGCCTGCATGGCACCAATTACGACGTGCTGCCCGACCGCATCGAAACCGGCACGTTTCTGGTGGCGGGCGCGATTACCGGTGGCCATGTGATGGCCAAGCGCGCGCGGCCGAAAACGCTGGACGCAGTCTTGCTAAAGCTTGAGGAAGCCGGTGCCGATATCAACACTGGCGAGGACTGGATCGAAATCAACATGCACGGCCGACGTCCGAAGGCGGTCGACATCACCACCGCGCCGTATCCGGAATTTCCGACCGACATGCAGGCGCAGTTCACCGCACTCAATTCAGTCGCCGAAGGCACCGCCACGATCATCGAGAACGTGTTTGAAAACCGTTTCATGCATGTGCATGAACTTGAGCGGCTCGGGGCGGATATACATCTGGACGGCAATACCGCCGTAATCAATGGCGTGAAGGAAATGTCCGGCGCGCCGCTGATGGCGACCGACCTGCGCGCTTCGGCGTGCCTGGTGCTGGCGGGGCTTGTCGCCAAGGGCGATACGACGGTCGATCGCATCTACCACATCGATCGTGGATACGAGTGTATTGAGGAAAAGCTCGGTACGCTGGGGGCGAAGATTCGACGGTTGCCTTCGTAAACAGGTAGCGTGCGCTCCGCGCACGAATGATGCCGGCAATGAAATAACGTGCGCGCAGCGCACGCTACGCGGCTCGAGGGTTCATGGTGTCGGCAACAACCTCATCGCAATTGTCTCGCCATTCTTCTCAATCTGCTCGATCTGCACCGGCAAAAAGCCGCGCTGCGGTGCGAACCAGCTCGTGGTGCGGCGCTTGCTGTCGCCGCGGTCGCGTTCGACTTTTACAGCTTCGATGCTGCCTGCGGGTAACGCCAGGGTTTCGTGATCACTCCGCACATAGTGCTGGTCGGAAACTTTATCTTTTTCTACAATGCGATAGTTGAAATCGCCTGCGCCGGATTTCAGATCCGCCATCAGGGCTGGGGTGACCAGGTTGCGATCCATCGCGGGAGTATCGAGCGCCAGGCTGCGGGTCTTGCCGTT
>JANXVS010000361.1 GCA_025351555.1 Pseudomonadota bacterium
TGGCGCTTCAATCGCCGTTTTCGTCTTCGCGAACTCGTGCCTCGATTGCTCCGGGCCATGATTCTCTGTGGCCCTTGCGCAGAGCCGATTCTGCGTCAAACGAGCAATTTTTTAAGCTGAGGAACGAAGCTAATCAGGAAAAAAATTGAAGTTGAGAAAGCCCATTCAAACCAGAGATCGCACCCGTAAGCTGATTGTTATTGACCTGAAAATTATCGAGATTGATCAGTCCAGCAAGATCGGGAATGGTGCCCGTGAGTCCATTGACCTGCGCATAGAATAGTTGCAGGTTACTTAGCCCGGTGAGACTTGGAATAGTCCCCGTCAACTGGTTGTGGTCGCAAGTAAAAACTCGCAAGTTGCTCAATCCCGACAGACTGGGAATTGTGCCGGTCAACACCTGGTTGGCACCGACACGGAACACGGACAAGCTAGTGAGTCCGCTCAAGACAGGAATTGTGCCGCTAACATGGTTGTTACTAATACCGAAGGTCGCCAAATTGGCCAGACCCGAGAGAGCAGGAATTGTGCCGGTCAGTTGGTTGCCGTCAGCAATGAATTCCTGAAGGTTGACTAACCCTATTAAAGCGGGAATCGTTCCGGTCAGCGCATTACCCTCCACGTCGAAAATCTGCAGTTGGCTCAAATTGTTGAGGGATGGCAGCGTTCCGTTTAGCGCATTGAAACTGAGGTGGATGTCGTTTACATGGGACGAGTTAGCGTCGCAACTGACGCCGTGCCATGTACATTCCGTCCCCACGGCACCGTTCCAGCCGGTGTTATTGGTCCAGCCGACACCGTTGGTGCTTGTATACAATGCCACGAGAACATCGCGCTCCGACGTTGGGATTGCTGCGCCCACCGGCAAGGGGATCAATACTGCAAGGATCAGGAACAGCCTACTGAATGCACGATTTTGCGGGGCGTTTGACTTTGCGATGCCTGTTCCACCAGGAAACGCTGAACGTGCGGTATTCGTGACATGCATAGGAGATCTCTCTTCGCCGAGTGGACGCTTCTATCGCATACAGCGCCGCGAGCGGAATCATACTTGAACGATCCAGCGGTTGATACCGTTAGCGCTTGCCGGGGTGACTCAGGCGAATATCGACGACCGCGTTTTCAATCGATCACCTAGTGACTGCCGATCTCGCACCTAACTGATCTATAACAAACGCAAACTCCTCCGCCACTTCGCGATAGCGCTGGAAGCGCCCCGACTTGCCGCCATGCCCCGCTTCCATGTTCACTTTGAGCAAAAGTGGATTTTTATCGGTTTTCATCGCACGCAGTTTCGCCACCCATTTCGTCGGTTCGTAGTACTGCACTTGCGAGTCCCACAGGCCAGTCGTGACCAGCAGCGCGGGATACGCCTGCGCGCTGACGTTGTCGTAGGGCGAGTACGCCAGCATGTAGTTGTAGTAGGCGGTGACCTTGGGATTGCCCCATTCGTCGAATTCGTTGGTCGTCAGCGGAATGCTCTCGTCGAGCATCGTGGTAACGGCATCCACGAACGGCACGTGCGCGGCAATGCCGCGGTAATCCTGCGGCGCCATGTTGGCGATCGCACCCATCAGCAGGCCGCCGGCGCTGCCTCCTTCGGCGAAGACCTTGTCCTTGGCCGCATAGCCTCGGCTGACCAGAAACTCGGTGACGTCAATAAAATCGGTAAAGGTGTTGGTCTTGTGCAGCAGCTTGCCGTCTTCATACCAGGCGCGACCCATTTCCTGACCGCCGCGCACATGCGCGATGGCGTAAACGAAGCCGCGGTCGATCAGGGAAAAACGCGGTGACGAGAAACGCGGATCGCTGGAAGCACCGTAAGAGCCATAGCCGTATTGATACAGCGGCGCCGTGCCGTCCTTCTTGAAATCCTTGCGATAAGCGAGCGAGACCGGGACCTTGGTGCCATCGCGCGCAGGCGCCCACACGCGCTCGGTGACATAGTTCGCCGGATCGTAGCCACCGAGCACTGGGTCGCGTTTGCGCAGCGTGCGTTCGGCGGTCTTCATGTCCAGATCGTAGACCGTGTTCGGCGTGACCAGCGAGGCGAAATCGTAACGCAGCGTGTCGGTGTCCTGTTCGCGATTGTCGCCGATGGTGGCCGTGTAATCGGCGTCGTCGGCTTTGACAAAGTATTCCTTGCCGCCATTCCATGGCTTGATCAAGATGCGTTGCAAACCCTCGTTGCGTTCGCCGATAACCAGATAATTCTTGAACAGTGCAATGCCGCCGATAAAAACATCGGCGCGGCCGGGCACGAGTTCACGCCAGCGCTTCTTGTCGCCGGCTTGTGCGTCGTCGGCTTCCAGCACACGGAAATTCCTGGCGTTCCAATTGGTACGCACGATCCAATGACGACCGATATGGTCGGCGTGGTATTCGAAATCGTGTTCGCGCGGCGCCAGCACCTTGAACTTCGCCTTCGGCTGGTTCGCCGGGATAAAGCGCGTTTCGCTCGACAGCGTGCTGTTCTCCTCGATCGCGATGTACTTGTCGTCGCCGGTGCGGGTCACGCCCATGTAGTAGCTGTGATCGTGCTCCTCATACACGACCGGGTCCTTGGCTGTATCGGTTCCCAGCACATGCTTTCTCACGCGCACGGTCAGCAAGGTGATCGGATCGTTCTCGACGTAGAACAGGGTCTTGTTGTCGTCGGCCCAGGCTGCCGACGCCGAGGTGTTCTTGATCTCGTCGGGCAGGATTTTCCCGCTGGCCAGATCCTTGAAATGCAGCGTGAACTGGCGCCGGCCGACGGTATCGTCGGCATAGGCCAACAGTTGTTCATTCGGGCTGGTTTCCTCGGCGGCGATCTGGAAGAAATCGTGGCCCTGAGCGAGCGCATTGCCGTCGAGCATGATTTGTTCGCCGCCACCCTCGCTATCGAGCCGGCGCGCGTAGACCGGATATTCGTGGCCTTCCTCGTAGCGGGTGTAATAGTGGAAATTTTTATATTTGGCGGGAACGGTGGAATCGTCCTGCTTGATGCGGCCGATGATCTCGTTGTACAGCGTGTCTTCCAGGGCCTTGGTGTGGGCCGTCATCGCGGCGTAGTAGGCGTTCTCGGCTTTCAGATAGTCGAGCACCTCGGGCCGGGTGCGGCTGTCGTCGCGCAGCCAGTAGTAGTTGTCGGTGCGCACGCCGTTGGGCGACTGGATCGCGAACGGATGTACCGCCGCGAGCGGTGGTTGTGGCAGCACCGGCGCCGCCGGCTGCGGTCGCTGCGCCGCACAGGCGGCGAGCAGGGCAGTGAACGTGACGCAGGCAATAACGCGAAGATGCAGACGCAACATGGGTGGCTCCCGAAACGAACCGCGATGGTAGACGCCGGCTTGGCGCCGCACAATGGCGGCGGTGCATTGCTAGCGCCGCAACCGTCGGGCGATTGCGGGCCGCGAAATCAGCGCAAAAAGTATACCGATTGCGAATCCCGCGATATGCGTCCACCACACCACCGCGCCGAACGCTGGGCCGACGAAGGTGAACAGCAGTTGCAGCAGGATCCAGAATCCGATCAGCGCCGGCGCCGGTATGCGCACGAATTCCAGAAACAGTCCTAGCGGCAGCACCAAGCCAAGGCGCGCGCGGGGGAACAGCGCGAAATAGGCGCCGACGATCGCCGACACCGCGCCACTGGAACCCACGATCGGTGCGTTGGCGCTGGCCAGAGTGAACGCGCCGACCAGGTTCGCAAGCGCACCGCCGACCAGGAACAGGGTCAGAAACCGCCACGCACCCAGGGCACGTTCAGCGGACAGTCCGAAGATCATCAGGAACAGCAGATTGCCGGTGAGGTGCAGCCAGTCGATATGAATAAACAGGGCCGTCACCAGCCGCGCGGCGCGCGGCGCCAGCAATTGCGGCGCCAGCAGTGCGTTGCTGTCGAACAGTGTCAGCGGCACGGTGCCCCAGCGGCGCAGCAACTGCACGCGCTCGTCGACGGGCGCGCTGACCAGCCAGAGAAACACACTCACGCAGATCGCGATGATCGCGATGGTCGCCCAGGGCAAGTGCTGCCGGTGCCGCTGTTCGACGCGTACGAACATGCGGCGCGCCTGGAATTACAGACCGTCGCGCGGAAAGAAAAAGCGTTTGCCGTGGAACTCGAACACCGCGCCGTCGGGGCGGATCTCGCGCAACGCCAGTTCATCCTGCGAATCGCCTTCGCCCATGCGCGAATCGTTGAGGATGATAAAGCGCAGCGCAGGTTCAGGCGCATAGACATGCATGCTCAGCTTGATCGTCGGCAGATCTTTGCGCACGCTGAACGGCAGTTCGTAATACGGCTGCGCATCGGTACTCGCCAGTGCGGGTGGCGCGGGTGCTGCCACTTTTTTTGCATTTGCTGCATTTGAAGTAATTGTTGCATCTGCCGCTTTGTCTGTCGTCGTCGCGGGTGGCGCAGTTTTCACTTCCGGAATGGGCGCGACCGTGACCGGCAGTTCCGGTTTTTTCAGCCCTACCGTCGGTGCCGGCACGGCCACTGGTTTCAACGCAACAGCGGGAGCGGGGGGGTCGGGTTTTTTCAAACCGATCACAGGGGCGGGCGCCGTGACCACGGTAGTGTCTGCACCAGCGGTGAGTCTCGCGGGTTTTTTGAAACCACCGGGCGGCGCCGGCGGCACGGCAATAAATGGCGAGTTACCGCTACGTTCGGTTGTAACGATAGTATCGGGAGGCGCCGCAGTATTTCTTTGCGGCGGCCGAGAATCGGCTGCTTTCATTATTCGATCAGCGACCGGTTTTGATGCCGCGGATTGTGCTTGCGTTGGAGCCGCAGGGGCCACCTTTTCTGACGTCGGCGCACGCGACAGCCACCAGCCTGCCGCGCCGGCAATGACAATGGCGACGACGATGAACGGCAGCGGACTCCTGCGCCGGCGCTTCGCCGCAAACGGCGTGTCCAGGTCGGGCGCTTCACCGAGACGGCGGCGAGCTTCGGATTTCTTCAGGGCTTCAAGAATCAGCGACATGCGTCTTTATTCACCAGGTAATTATTCACAGAATATTTATTCACAAGTATACTATTGAACAGTGCGAAAAAGATGTGGCCCGGTTTCATCCAGCGCCGACAACGCGAATAAAGTCTCCGGCCCGACGATGCCATCCGGCTTGATGCCATAGGCCGCTTGCAGCTTGCGCACCCGTTCTTCCAGCGCCGCATCGAAATAGGCTGGGCCGGTTTGCGCCGTCTTGCCGGCATCCATGCGCGCGAGCTGCGCCTTGATCCAGGCTACGCCCGGACCAGCATCACCCACATGCAAAGTCGCGGGGATTCCCGCCGGCAGCCGCCACACGGCGATGAACTCGCCATTCCAGATGCCGCTCAGTGCCGCCTTGTCGATCACGCTGCTCTGGCCGGCCAAGTCTAGCCGAACATGCTGCGCATCCACGCCCTGCAGCAGCGCCTGCGCATGCGCATCGCCCTCGCGCAGCTGCAAAATCAGCGGCCGGTCGAAGCGCGCGAGCTGCTCAATCGTACCGGAACCGCGCAGGCAATCCAGCCCGGCGAAGATCATGTTCTGACAACGCGCTGCATCGCGCACGGAAACATCGCCGGAATTGACCTGCCAACGCGCCAGGAGTTGCGTCCAGGCGGTCAGTTCGGAATCCGGGCTGTGCGCGATGGCGGCGCGCACCTGCACGAGCAGGTCTTCGCGCGGCGCCGCGGGCGGTGGCGCGAGGGTCGCCGCCTGCACCGGCGGCTGCGGCGCACGATGCAGCCAGTAGGGCGTCATGCTTGCGATCGCGAGCAGCACCAGCGCCGCCGCCGCCCAGCGGCCGTAGCGACGCAGCCAATAGCGTGCATGCCCGGGCAGGGTTTCGTCGGCCGCGCGATCGACCAGGCGCTCGCCGATCGAATCCTCTTCGCGCGCGTAACCGGCCATCAGTGCGCGGTCGGCGATCACATTGATCAGGCGCGGGATGCCGGTGGAGCGCTGATACAGCGCGCGTAGCCCCAAGCGCGAGAACGGCACGCGCGCGCCGCCGGCCACAGCCAGGCGATGGCGCACATAAGCTTCGGATTCGTCGCGATCCAGCGGGGTCAGGTGATAGCGCGCGGTAATGCGCTGGGCAAGCTGGCGCAGTTCCGGCTGATTGAGTTTCTCGCGCAACTCGGGTTGGCCAAGAAGTATAATTTGCAACAATTTCTGCGTCGGTGTTTCCAGGTTCGTCAGCAGGCGTATCTGCTCAAGCGCGTCGGTCGACAGGTTCTGCGCCTCGTCCGCGATCAGCACCACGCGCAGGCCCTGCGCGTAGGCATCGAGCAGATAGATATTCAGCGTGTCGACCAGGCCCTTCAGGCTGCCGCGCCGGTCGGCGATGTCAAGCTTGAGTTCCTCGCAGATCGTTTCCAGCAATTCGACCGGTGACAGCTTTGGATTGAGCACCAGCGCGAC
>JANXVS010000119.1 GCA_025351555.1 Pseudomonadota bacterium
GCAACAGACAGCCCTGGGCTTGAAGGTCGAAGCGGCGGCGCAGCGCCCGTTGTCCAGTGTGTTGTACCTCAACGGCGAAGTGCGTCCCGTGCCTGGTCGCCAAGCCGAAGTCAGTACACGCATCAGCGGCCAGGTCACTCAGCTGTACGCCACCCTGGGCGAGCGTGTCAGGGTCGGTCAGAAACTGGCACGGGTGCAGTCCCGGCTGGTCGGCGACCCGCCTCCGAGTGTGGATGTCAGTGCGCCAATGAGCGGCGTCCTCGATGTGGTTGGAGCAGCCGTCGGACAGTCTGTCGAGCCCACCACGGTGCTGTTCCACATCCAGGACAACGCTGAGGTCAACATCGTTGCGCGGGTGTACGAGGAAGACCTCGGCAAGGTGCGCCTGGGCCAGGCTGCCAACGTGCGACTGCTCAGTTATCCGGGCAAGCCCTTCCCCGGAACCATCACCCTGATCGGCCCCACGCTCGATCCACTCAGCCGCACGGTCGAGGTTTGGGTGAAGCTGCCTAACCCCGAGGGGCTGCTCAAGCCGAATCTGTTCGCACGCGTCGGCGTCGTACTGAAGCAGAATGCGGCCGCGCTTGCGGTACCCAACGCCGCCATCATCGAAGCCAACGGCGAGAAGTTCGTGTTCGTGAAGCAGAAGGACACCTTCTCCCGCGTCGAAATTGCAACCGGTGCGGGCGATGACACGTACACCGAAGTAACCGACGGCCTCGTCCCCGGTGATGCCGTCGTCACGCAGGGCAATCGTCAGGTCTACACGATGTGGCTCACGGGCGCCGCCGCCAAAGGCGGAGAGAAGTAATGTTCAATCATCTGATCGCATGGGCATTGCACAACCGATTGATTGTGCTTGCCTTGACCGTTGTGCTGTTTGTAGCTGGCGCTTTCACGCTGCAGCGCATGTCCGTCGACGTGTTCCCGGAATTCGCGCCACCACAGGTTGTGATCCAGACCGAAGCGCCGGGCATGGCGCCGCAGGACGTGGAATCGCTGATCACCTATCCACTCGAGAGCGCAATCAACGGCTCGCCTGGCGTCACCGCGGTGCGCTCCAAAACCTCGGTGGGCCTGTCCACGATCACCGTGGTCTTTGAATCCAAGACCGATATTTATATCGATCGGCAACAAATCAACGAGCGCATGCAGAATGTCCTTGGTCGCCTGCCGAGCAGTGCACGGCCGCCGGTCATGCTTCCGGTCACCTCCGCTGTCGGTTGGCTGGTGAAGTATTCGCTGGTCAGCGACACGCTTTCGCCCGAGGGCCTGCGAACGCTGTCGGATTGGGATATCCGTCCGCGCATCCTGGCCTTGGGCGGCATTGCCTCGGTGGTCTCGATCGGCGGTGAGGTCAAGCAATACCAGGTGCATATGGACCCGCTGCGCATGCAGGCTTATCGCGTCAGCATCGAGCAAGTGCGGGAGGCGCTGCAGAATGCTAATACCAATGTCCCCGGTGCATTTGTGCAAGGGCCGGGACAAGAGTTGATCGTCAGCGGCGTGGGTCGCATTACGTCACTGGACGACATACGGCACACGGTGATTACCCTGCGCGATGGCGTGCCCATTACCGTCGGCAATGTGGCCGAAGTAGCGTTAGGCGGCGAGATCAAACGCGGCGATGCGGCCTTTGCCGACAAGAATGCGGTGATCGGAACCGTATCCAAGGCCTATGGTGCCGACACGCTGACGACGACTTACAAGGTCGAAAAGGCGCTGGATGAAATGAAGAAGACCTTGCCGGCCGGCGTGAGCATGAACACGCAGGTGTTTCGGCAGGCGAACTTCATCGAGGCGGCGGTGCACAACCTGACTGTCGCATTGATGGAAGGCGCGCTGATCGTTATCGCGGTGCTGTTCCTGTTCCTGATGAACTGGCGCGCATCGTTCATCACCTTTCTGTCCATGCCGGTCTCTTTCGTGGGCGGCATCCTGGTAATGCAGGCGCTGGGAGTCGGGATCAACTCGATGACCTTGGGCGGCTTGGCGATCGCCATTGGCGAGGTGGTCGATAACGGCATCATCACCGTGGAAAACGTAGTTCATCGGCTGCGCATCAATCGCTCCCTTCCAGAACCACTGGGCACGCTGCAGGTGGTCTATGACGCGGTTCGAGAAATCACCAACTCGGTGGTGTACGCGACCTTGATCATCGTCCTGATCTTCGTCCCGATCTTCTTCCTGGGTGATCTGGCCGGGCGTATCTTCAGCCCACTCGGAGTGGCTTATATCGCTTCGGTGAGCGCTTCGCTGGTCGTCGCCGTCACCATGGTGCCGGTACTGTGCTATCTCCTGCTGGCGCGGCGCGACGAAAAAAAGCGCGATGTCGGGGTCGCGCTACAGACAAAAGAGGAGTTGCCGCAGACGCATCACGGCGCGACATCGCCAGACAACCACGAAGAAGAGCAGGAAACCCGTTTCGTTCGTTCGCTGAAACGCCATTTCACTCGCGTCCTGCGGTTTTCGATGACCCGTTTCTGGTTGGTAATGGGAGCTGCGACCGCGGCGTTGGTGCTGGCCCTCGCGCTGCTGCCGTTCTTCGGTTTTTCCTTCCTGCCGGAGTTCAAGGAAGGCAATTTCATCGTCGCGATGACCACGCTTCCGGGCACGTCCCTGGACGAATCCATGCGTCTGGGTCTGTTGGTGAGGAAAGATCTGCTCAAGTACCCGCAAGTCGTTTCCATCGATCAACGCGCTGGCCGTGCGGATCTGGACGAAGACGCGCAGCCGCCGAACTTCAGCGAGTTCGATGTCCGGCTGGACTTCTCCAAGAACGCATCGATGTCGGCCGACGTATTGCTCAAGCACATTCGCGACGACTTGGCGGAGATTCCCGGCACCGTCTTCAATGTCGGTCAATTCATTGCCCACCGCATGGACGAAGTGCAGTCGGGCGTGCGCTCGCAGATCGCGATCAAGATCTACGGCGAAAAGCTCCCTGCTCTCTATCAACTCGGCCTGCAGGCGCAATCCATCGTGCGCTCCGTGCCCGGTGCGGTGGACGTGAATCTCGAACAGCAGATCAGCGTGCCGCAGGTCACGATCAAGATCGATCGCGAGAAGGCGGCGCGTTATGGAATCAATGTCGGCGATATCGCTAAGGATATCCAGACCGCATTGAACGGCGAAACCGTATCTAGCGTGCTGGAGGGCAGCAAGAGCTTCGATCTCACGTTGCGCTTGCATGACGAGGCACGCAATGATGTCGAAGCGATCCGCGATATCCTGGTGGACGCGGACGCGCTGGATCCCTCCAAAGGCACCAAGTTACCGCTGCGGCTGGTCGCCGATATCAGCGTCGAGGATGAGCCTTACTCGATCAGTCGCGAGAATGTGCAGCGGGTCATCGTGCTTGGCTTCAATGTCCAGGGCCGCGACCTGAGCTCGGTGATCGGCGACACCCAGAAACAGATCGCAGCAAAGCTCAAGTTGCCGGGCGGCTACTACATCGAATACGGCGGACAGTTCGAGAGCCAGCGGCAAGCCAATCGCACGTTGCTGGGTTTCGGTGCGCTGGCTTTGTTCGGCGCGCTGTTGCTGCTCTACAAGGCCTTTGGGACATTCCACGAAGCGCTCATCGTGATGTTCAACCTGCCGCTGGCGATGATAGGCGGAATCGTTGCGTTGTTCCTCGCGGGCGCCAATCTCAGCGTCGCGGCGGTGATCGGTTTCATCACCTTATTCGGCATCGCCACCCGCAACGGCATCATCCTGGTCGGTCGGTATAACCAGCTGCGACGCGCCGGCAATCCGCTGGAAGAAGTCGTCGTACAGGGAACGCTGGATAGACTCGTTCCCGTGCTGATGACCGCCGCGACGGCTGCGCTTGGGCTGGTCCCACTGATGTTCGGCTCGCCGGTCGGCAAGGAGCTCGA
>JANXVS010000432.1 GCA_025351555.1 Pseudomonadota bacterium
CGGTGCTGATGGCGCACCTGACCCAACCGCCGCCGCCGTTGCCGGATGAATTCCGCTCGTTCCAGTCCGTGCTCGACAAAATGCTGGCGAAGAACCGCGACGAGCGTTACGCGGGGATGAAGGAGTTCACCTACGATCTGAAAGCGCGCCTGGTGCAGAGCGATACTTTGCTGACGCGCTTGCATGTAGACCCCAACGAGACCTCGTCCGAGCAATTGCGCGCACTGGGTTTTTCCACCAGCTCGCCGACGGGTGAAGGCCTGCGCGATCCGTCACTCAGTCGCTTGGCGGCGCGTGCGAACGCGGTATCGGGGGTGCAGCGCGCTCCCCCCGCACCAGCTAAACCAGCAATGCCACGCTGGATGTGGCTCACCGCCGCAGCCGGCGTGATCCTGATCGCCATCGGCGCGTGGCTGGGATTGCATGGACGCGGCGGCTTGAGCAAGGACGACATGCAACTGGTCAACCTGATGCTCGAGCATGCCGAACAGCTTGCCGGCACCGGCAATCTGCTCACGCCGCCGGATGAGAACGCATTTGCGTACGTGCAAAAGGCGCTGCAACGGGATCCGGAAAACGCCAAGGCGCAGGCCTTGATCGAACGTATCGGCGGCACCCTGGCCGAGCAGGCGCAAAAGGCGCTTGCTGCCGGAAAACTCGAAGAAGCGGCTGACCTGGACAATCAGGCCCTGCTGGTGCATCCGGATGACGCGCCTCTGCGCGCGCTGGGCACGCAGATCGCGCAGGCGCGCAAAACCGCGCAGAACAAAGAACAGTTGCAGAAGTTGGTGGAACGCGCCGACGCCGCGCGTGCATCCGGCCGCAGCTTCGGCGAAGGCGGCGCGTATACCCTGCTCGTGCAGGCGCGCGCCCTCGCGCCGAAGGATGCCGATCTGCAAAAGCGCATCGATGACGTGATCGCCACGCAACTGGATGTGCCGCGCAAGGCGCTGGCGGATGGGCAGGCGGCGGCGGCGGCCGACGAGCTGAAAAAGCTCGAACCCTACCTGGGCTCGGAAGCCGCCTTCACCGCGTTGCGCGGCGAGGTCGATACCTCGCAGAAACGGCAACAAGCGGAAAAAACCATTACCACGCTACTGGCACGCGGCAACGACCAGTTGCGAGCCGGACATCTGGACGAACCCGGTGGTGACAATGCGTACGAAACCCTAGGTGAGCTGCGCAAACTCAGCGCCGACGACAAACGCGTGCCAGAATTCGCGGGTGTGATCGCCAGCGCGCTGCTGGCTGACGCGCGCAAGCTCGACAGCGGCGGACAATCGCCGCACGCACTGGAACGGCTGGGCCTGGCGCTGATGGTCGCGCCGGGATTGAGCGATGCGCAGGCGTTGAAGGCGCAGATCGAGCAACGTCTCGGCGCGCGCGCAACCAAGCTCGCGCAAACTTTGAGTTCAGCCAAGCAGGCCATCGCCGAACAGCGGTTCGTGCCGCCCGCCGCGGACGATGCCTACGCCGCGCTCGGCAATGTGCTTGCCATGGACCCGGGCAATGCCGATGCCAAGCAGCTGCTCGCGGCGCTGCCCAAGCGCATCGTCGACGCCGCCACGCTGCGCGCACAGACCGATGCCGGCGCCGCCGCCGCAATGGTCGGCGCCGCGCGGCGTGTATTTGTGCAGGATGCGGCATTGGCTGCGCTTTCCACAAAGTTGCAAACTCAGCTGGTGGCGGAAAAATCGGCGGCGCAGGCGCAGGCGACGCGCGATCGCATCGCAAAAACCCTGATGGTGCCGACGCCGACCATCGAGCAATTGCGTGCCGGCGCCAAGGATCTGGGCGACCTGCTTGCGGCCAATGCCGGCGACAAGGAGGCACTGACTCTGCGCATGCGGCTGATCGATGCCATCGGCAGCGATCTGCAGGCGGCTGCCGGTGTGGTGCAATTCGATGCACTGGCCGCCCTGCTCACGGAACTGGAAAAACCGCTCAGCGGCGATCGCGCCTACACCGCACTCACCGGCACCCTGCCGGCCTTGCGCGCCAAGGTGGGCCAGGCCGAGCAGGCGCGCGCCGAAGCCGAGCGCGGCACCTTGGTGCTCAATGCCTATCCCTGGGGCAAAGTCGAATCCGTGCTGGACGCCAACCGTCAGGCAGTACCGTTGCCTGCGGATACGACGACGCCGATGGTGCTGACCCTGCCTGCGGGCAGCTACGTGATCACGTTCACCCATCCGCAAGTGAGCAAATCGACGCAGCGCATCGCCAAGGTGGAGGCGCAAAAGCGCGCGACTGCCAATGCCGCCTTCACCACTCTCTCGGCGCAGGAGTATTTCTCGCGTGCGGGCTGGTAAGCGTCAGCGCGGATGCGTGACGCTGGCACTGCTTGCGGTG
>JANXVS010000443.1 GCA_025351555.1 Pseudomonadota bacterium
CTGTACTTGGTTCATCCCCATGACCCACCTCCATACCGAATGTGGGTGCTACCATCTCCCGTTGCCGTCTCAAATCACGCGACCGCTGGCTGAGGATCGAAACTAATCAGGTACCGAAAACTCACTAAATCGTGATCAACGGCTGTCTCACCTCATTGACACATTCCGGATGAAGCAATTGGACCTAGCCATTCGGGCGGATTTTCGGGCGACCGTTAGAGAGTTTTGCAAAGCCGAACTGAAGACCTGCACGCGCTCCGCACTCGAGCGCATGCCCGATCGCATCAGCCTCAGCTCGAAGTCCAATCAACCGATCACGGCAGCTCGAAACCGTCACTAAAGATTTCGTCGATGATGCCGCCGACCTCCACCGATCCGCTGTCGCAATTGCTGCTGGCCGGTGTAGGACGCACTGCGCCGCGCTGGTCGGTCGGGAAGTCGCATTGGGCCTTCGGCACATAGTCGATCGCAGGATTGCCTGCGGTCGGCAAAATGGTGCGCGTAGGGCCGCCATTGCTCGCCAATGCACCCATCGTTAGCGTGACATTGGGCTTGTCGGTCGCGTCGCTCAAATCGCCGCCGCACGCGGAATCGTCGGCGAAGTTGTAGCCGGCGCTGACGAACGGTCCGCCGCTGCAGCTGTGGCCGTGCGTGTTACCGGAGAGGATCAATTGGCTCAACGGTACGCCGGTGCCGAAGCTGTTGTTGCTGCTGAACGCCGCGCCTTCCTGCGCCTGGTTCGACACGAACGTCGAAGCGTAGATTCCTGCGCTTTGGTTCCCGCTGATGTAAATGGCGCCGCCCTCGGAACCCGGGGCCGAATTGTTGTAGAACGTCGATTGCGTGACGGTGCCTTGGCAGCTGCTGAAAATCGCGCCACCGTGGTTCAAGAAGCTCGACGTTCCCTGGTTCGACAGGTTGCCCGAGAACGTGGACGTGCCCACGTAGAGGGTGCCGGCATCGCATTCGATCGCACCGCCCATCGTCGCGGCCATGTTGCCGGTGAACTCGCTACCGTTCACGAAGATAAGGGCCGGCGTCGCGCTGCCCTCGCTCCACACAGCGCCGCCGATATTGCTGGCCTGATTCGTGTTGAACACGCTTCGGTCGATAGTGAGCTGGCTGCCATCGGTTTCGATGGCGCCTCCGTATGTGGCGGTATTGCTCGTGAACGTCGAGCCCTTGATGTGCATGGTGCCGCTGGCATCGCCCCAGATGGCGCCGCCATCGAAACCGCTGTTGGACGTAAACGTGCTGTTGCTGACGTACAGCGCACTGCCCGCTGCGTTGCCGATTGCGCCGCCTTGGCCGCTGCCGACAGTGTTGCTGCTGAAGCTGGAACCGAGGATCTGCGTGATGCCATGATTGCCGATCGCCGCGCCAGTGCCGCCGGCGAAGGTGTTGCCGGAGAACGTGCTGTTGACGATCGTTGCATTGCCCTCGACGTCGATCACACTGACCGCCGGGCTGTTGCTTTTCACGGTTACCGTGTCCAGCGTCAGGGGCCCGAAGCTCTGGATCGGGTGCCCCGGGCTGCTGTTGCCGGTTTTTCCGCCATGCTGAAAGGTCAGGCGCTTCAACGTCAGGCTGCCGCCACCGAAGACCTGCCAGAAGGAATAGGTATTGCCGCCATCGAGGACGATGTTGTTGCCGCCGTCGATGACCATCGCAACGTTGTTGTTGATAAAGTCGGGAGTCAGATTGCGCGTCAGCGCAATCGTGCCGCTGCACGTGAAGGTGATCGTTCCACCCGGCGCGGTGTTCGCGGTCGTCAGTGCCGTCTGAAAATTGTTCTGGTCGCACGTGGATACAACCGCATCTCCCGCCCAGGCGCGTGCGCATCCGATTCCGGACAACATCGCCCATGCCACCGATCCGCGAAAAAGATTCTTCACGTGCAGCTCCTTTCGAATGCGGCTGCTGGATACTAACATCACGCTGATCAGCCAGCCGCGCGCAGATCAGGTTCAAGATCTTTCACCGCGATTTGTACATCGCCAATGGCGCGAAGCCCACGCGAATCGCCGCGACGTCGACGACGAACGGCTCGCCTTTCCGCCGGTAAACCACTTAACGCCATCGCTAGGCGACTGAACGAACGTCCACGTAAGACCCTAGACTACGAAACACCAGCAGAACGATTCGCCCACTGTTGCATTGATCGATTGAATCCGCAGCCCGTTTCGGTCGTTCGCGAGCGGCGGCTTTGCTGCAGTTCTATTGAACGGCAGGAAACGGGACGCGGTCAGATGGGCCGATGAAGGGCGGGAGCCGTACCGAAAGGCTACACTTGGTCACCTACCGGCTCTTCGGAGACCTGCTGCGTGGAAGAGTTTTTCGAGCGCCTGAAGCAACGCAAGCTCGTGCAATGGGCGCTGGCCTATGTCGCCGCTGCCTTCGCACTGATCCAGATTCTCGACATCGTCGCCACGAAGTTCGGTTGGCCGGATAACGTCGAACGCCTGCTGATCATCGCGATCTGCTTCGGATTTTTCGTCACCTTGCTGCTGGCCTGGTATCACGGCGAGCAGGGCCGGCAACGCGCCAGCGGCACGGAATTGCTGCTGATCGCGCTGGTGCTGGCGGTGGGCGGGGGCATGTTGTGGCACTTCGCACCGGCCGGCACCGGAGCAGCCACGGCTGTTGCAACGCCGGCTTCGCAGACCATGTTCGAGGCGACGACTGCGGCGCGTGCCGGCAGCAGTGCCGCGCTGACCGCGGTACTTGCTGTGATTCCCGCCAAATCCATCGCGGTGCTGCCGTTCGAGAATCTGTCCGACGACAAGGCCAACGCCTATTTCGCCGAAGGCATGCAGGAGATGATCCTGACCAAGCTCGCCGGCATCGGCGACCTGAAAGTGATCTCGCGCACCTCGACGGCGAAATACGCGAGCCATCCGGAGAACTTGACGATCGTCGCCCAGCAACTGGGCGTCGCCACGATCCTGGAAGGCAGCGTGCAGAAGTCCGGCAACCAGGTGCTGATCAATGTGCAGTTGATCGATGCCGCGACCGACAACCACCTGTGGGCCGACGCCTACCCACGCACGCTGGACAACATCTTCGGCGTCGAGGGCGAAGTCGCGCAGGAAGTGGCCGATGCGCTGAAGGCGAAGCTGACTCCAGCGGAAACCGCGAGTGTCGCCAAGGCACCGACCGAGAATGCTGCTGCCTACGATCTGTTCCTGAAAGCCGAATACCAATTGCAGCAGGCGCAATCGTCATGGGTTGAAGGTCCATTCCTCGCCGCCGATGCCGACTATCGCCAGGCCATCGCGTTGGATCCGGCCTTCGCGCTGGCTTATACAAAACTCGCTTACAGCCAGTTGCGTCGGCACTGGTTCGTCAAGTACCTGTCCGCTACGGAAATGGCGGGGGTGAAAGTATCCATCGACCGTGCGTTGGCGCTGGCTCCTGATTTGCCGGAGGCGCACGTGGCCCTCGGCTACTACCAATACTGGGGATTCCACCACTACGATGATGCAACTGCCGCGTTCAAGCGGACATTGCAGCTTGCCCCCAGCAACATCGCGGCGCTTTCGGGACTCGCCTTTATCGCCCGCCGAACCGGCCACTGGCCGCAGGCGCTGGCGTACTTTGACAGGGCCCTTCTGGTTTCGCCACACGACGCCGACCTGACGGCCGAGTACGGCACGACTTACATGGTCTTGCGCCGCTATGTAGAAGCAGATCGGCAACTGCAACGCGCGCTGGCTATCGACCCTGCCAATGCCAACGCCAAGGACGCCCTGCTGATAACGCGCCTGTTCGGATTCGGCGACGCACAGGGAGCACGGCAAGCATACCAACCACCACCTGCCTGGCGAATCACCGCCTCAAACGAGTTCACCGGCGAGGTTATTTTTGCCACCAATCTGCGGGTCTATCCGGACGTCTTCGATCGTCGCTTCGCCGATGCGCTTCGCGCTTGGAACTCCGCGCCAACTGATGGTCCTGAGGAGCGCCTTGGCGGACAGTTTGCCAGGGTCGTGATCAAGGTCATCGCTGGCCAGCGCGAGGCGACACAAACCGAGTGCGCGCAGCTTGCGCCGCAAGTGCAGGCCGAGCTGGACAAACAGCCGGACTCCTTGAACTTGCTGGGGCAACTAAGCTGGATCGATGTCTGCCTCGACCGCAAGGCCGCCGCGATCGCCGCCGCAAAACGCGCTGTCGCATTGTTGCCGCTCGGGAAAGACGCCTATTTCGGCGCCCGCCAGCTCACAGGATTGGCGCAGATCGATGCGCATGCAGGTGAGCCCGACGAGGCGTTGAAAATCATCAGCGAACTGCTGGCGATGCCGGCAGGCGGCGAGATGATGTCCATCCAGCGGCTTAAGCTCGACCCGGTGTGGGATCCGCTGCGGAAAGACCCGCGCTTCCAGAAACTGATTGCGGACGGCGAAGCAGTGGAGAAGGTGCAGGCCAAGCCATGAGCACGAAGTCGCGTCGGCGGCCAATCTCTGCGGCTGCCGGCGCGTTACTGCACATAACTGGGAACTACACATAATGGCCGATTCCCGCCACTGGGCGATCACACGGCAGCCCTCAATCCCCCGCAACCGCCTTCATTTGATCCGCCTGGAATTCCTGGGTCAGCGGCTCCACCAGGGTATCCAGACCGCCGTCGAGGACTTCTGGCAGGCGATACAAGGTCAGGTTGATGCGATGATCAGTGATGCGGCCTTGTGGAAAATTATACGTGCGGATGCGTTGACTGCGATCGCCGGACCCCACCTGCAATCGGCGCGACTCGGCCTGTTCGGCAGCTTGTTTGCTGCGCTGTTCGTCGAGCAGGCGCGCCTTGAGCAGCGACATGGCGCGGGCGCGATTCTTGTGCTGGCTGCGCTCGTCCTGACATTCGACAACAGTGCCGGTGGGCAGATGGGTGATGCGGATCGCCGAGTCGGTCTTGTTGACGTGCTGGCCGCCAGCGCCGGAGGCGCGGAAGGTATCCACTTTCAAGTCGGCGGTACTGATGTCGACGCTTTCGACTTCGTCCATCTCGGGCAGGATCGCCACGGTCGCGGCTGAGGTGTGAATGCGACCCTGAGCTTCGGTTGCGGGCACGCGCTGCACGCGGTGCGTGCCGGATTCGAATTTCAATTTCGAGAACGCACCCTTGCCTTCGACGCGGGCGATGACTTCCTTGAAACCGCCATGTTCGCCGGGGCTGGCCGAGAGGATTTCCACATGCCAGCGCTGGCGCTCGGCATAGCGGCTGTACATGCGGAACAGGTCGCCGGCGAAGATCGCCGCTTCATCGCCGCCGGTGCCGGCGCGCACCTCCAAAAAGATGTTGGCGTCGTCGCGTGCGTCCTTCGGCAGCAACAGCAGATTGAGTTCGCGATCAAGCCCAGCCTGACGCGCTTGCAGGTCGGCGATCTCGCTCTCGGCCAGCTCGCGCATGTCGGGATCTTTCAGCATGTCCTGCGCCGCGGCGAGTGCCTTGCCTGCATTGTCGTAAGACTTGAGCGACGCGCTGAGCGGTTCCAGCTGCGCGTATTCGCGGCTGAGGTCGCGGAAGCGCGCCGGATCAGCCAACGCATCCGGTTGCGCGAGCAGCAAGGCGATTTCCTGATGACGCTCGGTAAGCTCGGCCAGCTTCCTGCGAATCGAGGGCGTCATGCGTCCTTGTCCACTTGTTGTTCGGGGGCGCTCTCGCTGCTGCCGTCTGGAGTGTCGAACAAGCGCTCGGCGGCGCGCAGCAATTCGTCGTCACCGCGCTGCGCCGCTGCGCGCAGGTTGGAGCTTGGTGCGTGCAGCAGCTTGTTGGTCAGCGTATTGGCGAGGAATTCCAGCGCCTGCTCGGGGCTGCGCCCGCCATCCAGCAGACGCCGAGCGCGCGCCAGCACGGCATCGCGCTGGGTTTCCGCATCGCGGCGCATCGCCAGCAAGGGATTGTGCGTCGAGAGGGCGCGTCGCCAGGCGAAGTAATGTTCGACCTGCAAGTCGATCACGACCTCGGCTTCGCGCGCAGCAGTCTGACGCGAACGCAGGTTGTCATCGATCACTTCGCGCAGATCGTCGATGGTATACAAAAATACATCTTCCACATCGGCGACTGTGGGATCGATATCGCGTGGTACGGCGATGTCGACCAGGAACATCGGCCGCCGCCGACGTGCACGGATCGCGTTTTCGACGTGATCGCGCCGCAGGATGGTTTCCTGACTGGCGGTCGAGGAGATGACGATATCGGCCTCGGCCAGATGCTTGGGCAGATCGGCCAGGGTGATGGCGTAGGCCGAGAATCGCCCGGCCAACGCCTGTGCGTTCTCCAGTGTGCGGTTGGCGACGATCAGTCGTCGCACGCGCGACTCAGCCAGGTGCCGCGCCGCCAGTTCGATGGTTTCGCCGGCGCCAATCAACAGCACGCAGGCCTGGCTCAGATCCGCGAACAGGCGCTCAGCCAGACGCACG
>JANXVS010000457.1 GCA_025351555.1 Pseudomonadota bacterium
CACAACCCTCGCGCGTGTTCAACGATGCCGCGTTGCGCGCGGTTCAGCGCTGGACGTTCAAGCCAAAGATGGATAACGGCAAAGCGGTCGAAGATCGCATGAAGCGTCGCATCGAGTTCAAGCTCGGCGGCTGATTTTCACGCACCGTGCTGCTAGGCCAGCAGCGCGGTGCGAATACTGGCGAAGGTTGCGCGCACTTCATCCAGCCCTTCCGATTGGTTCAACGCCAGCAGGCGCTGGCTGGCGTGTTCGTGCTCGCGTGCATCCAGATGCAGTGGCAGCAGGCCGGTGATGTCGGCAAGCAGCAGCAGAGCCAGACCGGGCAGATCATCATCGCCATGCGCGGCCTTGCGCAGGCGCAGCACGGCTTCATTGCGGGCCTGAACCGACCGCAGTGGATAGCGCACCTGCTTGCGCAGCAACCAGCGCCGGCTTTCGCTGCGATGCACGAGATCGCGGCGGAACAACCCTTCGAGCACATTTTCCGGAAGAGGATGCAGGCGTCGTGCGACAAGTTCCAGCGCGGATTGCGGAGGCAGGGCATGCGCCGCGAGCGCATGCAAGGCGTCGGCGAGCAGGGGATGGGTGAGTGGCACCTGCGCGTCGGCGTGCAGTTGCGACTGGCGCAAGCGCAGACGTTGCTGTGTCGCCAGTTCCAGCAACAGCGCCGCAGCGGCGATCGGTGCGGCGCCTTGAGTCCGCCGCGGCCAGGTCGGCAAACCCGCACGCGGATCGCAGGCGATCAGAAAAAAATGCTCGACGATGAGCATCGCAGCGCTCCAGATACCGATGCCCATGATGCCACGCAAATTACCCGGCAACGCACGTCGCGGGTCAGAGTTCGCCGTTAGCGGCTGCCGCCCGCGACCATATGCGCAGTCTTGAGCGTCTGGATTCCCGCCCAGTCCACTTCATGCAGGCCCAGATAGCGATCCAGCAGCATCGGCATCAGACCGCTGGGCGTCGCGCACTCGCAATTCCACAGCATCACGGCGCCGAAACGGTACTGCGGGAAAAACGCGATCATCGAGCGGTAACCCTGCACCGCGCCGGCATGAAATACCAGGGGTTCGCCGACATAATCGTAGACGCGCCAACCCAGCGCGTAGCTCGCATCGCGCAGGCGCGCACTGCGCCAGGGCGTAGCACGACGCTCGCTTGGGGTTTCCACAAGTGGAGTATGCAGCGTAGTCAGCAATGTTGCCGGCAAAACATGCGGACGACCGCCCATCTGCGCGATCAGCCATTGGCTCATGTCCTTGATGCTGGCGTTGACGCCGGCGGCCGGCGGCACGTGGTAGTAGGATTCCTTGATCGGGATTGGCACCCAGTTGCTGCCGCGGCGCGCGTGCGGGCGGGCCCAGCTTGTGCTCGATTCCAGCGCCGCGCGGCCGTAGGTCGCGGTGTCCATGCCCAGCGGGTGGAACAGGCGTTTTTCCACCAGGTGATAGAAGAAATCGCCGCTGACCGCATAGGTAATGTCGCCGATCAGCGCGAACGTGATGTTCTGATAGCCGTAGCAGTCGCCGACGTTGCAGGCCATCGGTACGTCGCGCAGCCTTTCGACCAGTTCCTGATACGGTGCGTCCTGTTCGAGCAGGCGATCGTAGGTATTGTGCGGCAAGCCGACGCGCTGGCTCAGGATGTCGCGCACCGTGAGTTTTTCGCTGGCCGCGACATTGCGCAATTCAAAAGTGGGCAACACGCCGGCGACGCGCGTGTCCCAGCTCAACATGCCCTCGTCGACGAGCATCGCAGTCAACGCCGTGGCAAACGCCTTGGACAACGACGCCAGCCGGAACACGCTGTCCGGCGTGATCGCTGCGGACTTGCTCGCATCCGCATAGCCGATGCCGCGCTGGAGCAGAACCTTGTCGTCCTTGACGATGGCCACGGCGAGTCCCGAGACCTGGCCGGATTGCTCCACCGCATCGAGCCATCCGTCGAATTCGTGCGCGATCGCTTTGACGTCCGTGGCGACGTGCGGGATTTCCTGCGTGGGGTGCATGAGCGCGGGGCGGACGAGGGTGGGGTGGACGACGGCAGCGGGCGCTCTGCGCACATGCCCGCTGCGCGCGAAAGCGGGTGATGCAAATGTTGCCGCCAGAACGGCGGCCAGCAGCAAAGCAGGCGTGCGGATCAGGAACATGGATTCACTGGAACAGCCCTGTGTTTCTTATGGACGAATCACGGTCGCATCGCGTCGCCGTGCTATGCTTTTCGCACGGGGATCGATTCTAACGCCAACTCGGGAAGCGCGTGTTATGAGCCTGCTAATTCTGCTGATCATCATCATCGCGGCGGTGGTCTTCTTTGTCGGCATCTACAACGGCCTGGTGACGGCACGCAACAATTATAAAAATGCCTTCGCCCAGATCGACGTACAACTGCAACGACGCTACGACCTCATTCCCAACCTGGTCGAGACCGCCAAGGCCTACATGAAGCACGAACGCGAAACGCTTGAAGCCGTGATCGCGGCACGCGGTGCGGCGGTCAGCGGGCTATCCGCGGCCAAGGCCAATCCTGGCGACGCGCAGGCCATGCAACAGCTCAGTGGCGGCGAAAACCAGCTGACCCAGACCCTGGGCCGGTTGTTCGCGGTGGCTGAAAGCTATCCGGATTTGAAGGCCAACCAGACCATGATGCAGTTGTCCGAGGAACTGACCTCGACCGAGAACAAGGTCGCGTTCGCGCGCCAGGCCTACAACGACGGCGTGATGTACTACAACAACAAGCGTGAAGTGTTCCCGAACTCGTTCGTTGCGAACATGTATAACTTTGCACCCGCGGCGCCATGGGAAGTCGAGACACCGGAAGCCAAGAAGGCGGTCAAGGTTTCGTTTTCCTGAGCTTGAAGTCGTAGGGGAAACGCAGTGAATTTCTTCGCCCAGCAGGAGCTTGCGCGGACGCACACGCGGCGCATGCTGATGCTGTTCGTTCTCGCCGTCGCGTGCATCGTCGGCGCGATCGATCTGGTGTTGATGATTGCTTTCGGCATCGGTCGCCAACACGGCATGACCGGGATCGGCGGGCATTCCTTCGACTCTGTGTCGAACCTGCATCTGCTGTTCTGGCCGAGTGCGATCGTGCTCGGCATCATCGGATTTTCTACCTTGTACAAAGTCTCGAGCCTGCGTGGCGGTGGCGGCGCGGTCGCGCAACAGCTTGGCGCCACCCTGGTGCCCGCAGATACGACGAACTTCGCTTACCGGCGCCTGCGCAACGTGATCGAAGAAATCGCGATCGCCTCCGGCGTGCCGGTGCCGGAAATCTACGTGCTCGAAGACGAGCCGGCAATCAATGCCTTCG
>JANXVS010000479.1 GCA_025351555.1 Pseudomonadota bacterium
ATTATTTTCTCAATGACACTGCGGTGTTCAACGTGGCGGATTCTGTTTGAGCGACGTTACACCTTTCCAGAGCGCAAACTTCTCGATTCATAACAGCGTCGCGTACAACAACAGCGCGGTCGATCTAGTTTCCGACTCGCCCTACGTGACCCTGGTCGATGACACGATCGATACGAGCAACACTCCGTTGCCTCTGTCCCCCGCGCCAATCGGCCTGAATACAGGCGATCCAAATCTTGATGGCCTGTTCAGACCGATTCCACCCAATTCGTCCTCGATCGACAGCGGCACCAGTATCGTGCCCGGCGGCTTGCCCGCGACCGACATCGAAGGCAGCCCGCGTGTAGTCGGTGGCCGCGTCGATCGCGGCGCCTACGAGTCGCCATACGACGCGTCCACCAAACAAACAGTGACCAACACGGCCAACGCCGGCGTCGGTTCACTACGCCAGGCGATCAAGGATGCCAATCTCACCGCCGGGGCGAACTCGATCGTTTTCAATATCGCGGGAAGCTGCCCGCAAGTCATCGCGGTCGCCTCGAATCTTGACGCGATCAGTGGCGACACGACGATCAACGGCTATACCCAAAGCGGCACATCGCGCAACACGCTGGATACCGGCGATGACGCGAACATCTGCATCATCGTCGAACCCGGCGCCAGCAGCACGGCTACCGATGGGCTCACCGTCGCGTCCGGCGCGGGCAATGGCGTGAACTTGACGGTCGAGGGCTTGGCGCTCGGTGGCTTTTCCGGCGACGGAATCGGGCTGAAGGGCGGCAGCGCGCACGATATCAACGGCAACCATTTCGGCGGCACGGTAAACGGCCATACGCTGGCGGCAAACGGAGTGAATATCCGTCTCGGCGCCGGCGTGCACGATTCGATCGTTGGCGGTGACGGTGCCGGCCAGCGCAATATCATCGGTGGGGCCACCAATTCCGGCATCTACATCGCGGGCACGAACACGCCGGCGCACGACAACCAGATCGTCAACAACTATATTGGCCTTGGCTGGGGCAGCGGTTTCACCAATCGCGGTAACGGCACCAATGGCATCTACCTTGCCGGAGCGAGCAATACCCTCAGCGACAATGTGATCGGGGATAACGGCAATGATGGCATTGATGTCGATAATACCGCTGCAACCGGAAATACCATCACGCAAAATTCGATCGGGGGCGCTTTCGGCATCGGCACACTGTTCGGCAACGGCCTGGCGGGCGTGCGCGTGGAAAACGCCGCAGGCGACAACACCATCACGTCCAATACCATCGCCAACAATACCAATGCCGGCGTGCGCGTCGTCACCGGCATGCACAACAAGATCCGCAAGAACGCGATTTACACGAACGGCGCGCTGGGTATTGACCTGGCGACCGCAGGAGTCACGCCCAATGACCCCGACGGCGGCGTCATTCCAGTCGACTATGCCAATCGCGGGCAGAATTTTCCGCTGCTGACGGCAGCAACCGGCGGCCACTTCAGCGGGCAAGTCAACGGCACTCTATCGACCACGCCTGGAGACTACACGGTGGATCTGTATCTTGGCACTGGGTGCGATGCAAGCGGCAACGGCGAAGGCCGCCAATGGCTGCGCGGGGCGACGATCACCGTGCCGGTACCTGCCATTGGCACACAAGGGCTGGCGAACTTTGCCATCAATGTTGACACTGCCTTCCCCGACATCCTGACCGGATCGACGCTGACGTCGACGGCAACGGACAGCCTTGGCAACACCTCGGAATTTTCCGCCTGCCAGGCCTATGTCGACGATACATTGTTTGCGAACGGGTTCGAGGGCCCAGGGATATGATGAATTCGTAGCGTCGGCACCGCCGCAAATGCAGCGGTGTCAACTGGTTCAACCGCCGCCAAGCTTCGCCTGCATCTTCTTCGTCAACCCCGCCCGCACCAGTTCATACGAGTGGCGAACAAAGGCTTCGATCTCGGCGCGCTTGAAGCGTTCGGGCTCGGCGATGGTGATCCAGAACGCGCGCGCCATGTAGTGCGCGGGGACGATGCCCGGCTGATCGGTCAGTTCGAGGAAGCGTTCCGGATCGACCTTGAACGACAGACGTCCGCGATCGGGTCCGTGCAGGCAGAACACGGCGAACATCTTGGCGGCGACCGTGAATACCAGATCGTCTTCCCACTTGATGCTGCTGGCAACGCCGGGCCAGGCGCCGCACAGGGTTTCGAGTTCGTTCGAGTTCACTTGGGTAATGACATCTTCTTGATCGGCTTGCTGAACGAATCGTTCATTTTAGGTGGCCTGCTCCACAAACATGGGGCAAGGTGATATGCATGAGCACTCTAGCAAAAACGTCACCTCGCACCTATCCGAACATCGGCAAGCGCGACCCGCGCGCGCAGCCCGTGCGTGTAGCAGCGCGCAAACGCATCATGACGCGCGACGACCGCGCACTCATTCTGCGCAAGATCCGCGCTGAGGACGCCACTGCCCTGCAACGCGGCTTTGCGCAGCTGACGACTGAAGAAGTGCGCATGCGCTTCCTGCATCCACTGAGCGAGTTGCCGCGCGATTTCGCGGTAAGCCTGTGTGATCTGGATCCGCGTCGCGCCGTGGCCTGGGTGCTGGCCGATCCGGCCAACGTGGCGGAACCGGAAATCCACGCGGTGGCGCGAGCACACTTTGATGCGGTCACCGAGCAGGCCGAGTTCGCCGTCATCGTGCAGCAGCAATTTTGCGGCCAGGGTTTCGGCAGCCTGCTGATACAACGCGTGATCGACGACGCGCGTCGGCTCGGCGCAGTCGAAGTCTGGGGCGATGTACTTTTGGACAATGCAGCAATGCATCACCTGTGCGACCGCTTCGGCTTCCAGCGCAGCATGGTGCCGCACAATCCGGGTGTGCAGCGCGCGATGCTGGCGCTGTAGAATCTGTCTCACGACTGCGCTCGACAGCTTGCGCGCCGCCGGCACACAACCTGCCTTCGCTCACTACGCTTTGAGATAGATTCTAGTCATAACAGCGCGATCGGAAAGGTGCTGAACAGCGCTGCGAAGCTGGTCAGCATGATCGGGCGGAAACGCACCAGCCGCTTCGAAGATCGCTTCCTCCGGCGTCTGGCCGCTGTGCTCGGCCTCGACCGCAAAGTCGATCATCATGATCGCATTCTTCTTGACGATGCCAATCAGCTTGATCAGGCCGACGGCTGAGTACAGATTGAGATCAATGCGGAAAAGCAGCAAAGTCAACAATGCGCCAGGCGACGGCGCACCCGAGCACGCGGTGAGTACCAGCATGATCGGTACTACCGACCCCTGCCACAGGCGAAATTTGCCACCCGGCAACCGCATGTGATGCAGATTCATTATCATGCCGGGACTTATCGCCGAACACCTGAGATAAGCGACATAAGCTCGCGTCAAGGCTTGTGAAAAATGTGCGCGGTCCGTGCCGGAATTCAGACTTGGCCGTTCGCGCACCGCAGTGCTGCGCTACACTGCGCGCCCCGCGCTGGCGTCGTCTGCGCGATCGTCCTTGATCGTAAACAAATCAAAAAGTGACCCTCCAGTTCGCACTTTTCAAAACATCATCATGACCGAGTCGCTGTTGCTCCACCCGCCGCTGCCGCGCGATGCCAAGCGGCGCAGCTACTGGAATGCCGCGCACGGCAGCGCGACTGCGCTCGCGATTGCCGAAGCCGCGCGCGAGCACACGGGCATCGTGGTTGCAGTCACGCGCGATACCCATGCCGCGCACGCGCTGGAATCGGATCTACGCGTGTTCGTCGGCAACACGCTGGATGTACTGCACTTCCCCGATTGGGAAACCCTGC
>JANXVS010000555.1 GCA_025351555.1 Pseudomonadota bacterium
GTGGGACTTTTGACAGGAGGTGGCTTGGAATGATGTCGGCTTGCCCGACGGATTTGTAAAAACCGCTATCCTCTTCCCATGGGGGCACACAAAAACAACGGGAGCGTTGGGGATCAGGGATGACCGAGACCCCCGAACAACGTGCACGGCAGCAAATCGATGCGCAGCTTGCCGCATGCGGCTGGGCCGTCCAGAATTCGGATACGGCGGATTTCAGCGTTGGTCGCGGCATCGCGTTACGAGAAGTGCGGCTCAAGACTGGCCCGTGCGATTATCTGCTCCTCGTCGACCGCAAAGCCGTCGGCGTGATTGAAGCAAAGAAGGAGGGAACGACGCTCTCCGGTGTCGCCGAACAATCGGCGCGCTACGCTGCCAATGTGCCGGTCTTCCTCGCCGCCGGCATCGATGGCCCGCTGCCATTTCTGTACGAATCAACCGGCGTCGAAACACTGTTCCGCGATCAGCGCGACCCCGAACCGCGGTCGCGTCGCGTGTTCGCATTCCATCGGCCCGAAACGCTGGCCGAATGGGCGGCAGAATTCGATACGCTACGTGCTCGCTTGAGAGCAATGCCTGCGGCGCATCCGCTCGCGACGAATGGCATGCGCGACTGTCAGATCGAGGCGGTCACCGGTCTTGAGAAATCCTTCGTCGAAGATCGTCCGCGTGCGCTCAAGCGCAGCGACCTCGACGACTTCGTCGCTTGCTACTACCGCAAGAACCGAAACGAGCGCAAAGAGAGCGAACGCTTCAAGTCCTTCAGCTACGACGAACTGATCAAACGCGACAAACTCAACCTCGATATCTTGAAGGACGAAGCGCTAGAGGAATCCGCAAACCTGCCAGCACCTGAAGTCATTGCGGCCGATATTGCTGCGGATCTGGAAGCGGCGCTGGAGCAGTTCGCCACGATTGCTGAGGATTTGAAGTAGTCTTGACCCGCCCGGCGATTCAGGGACTAGCTGAAAGTTCAGAAGATCGCTCCCAGGAATCTGGGACGCTAATTGTGTGATGGCCGGCGGCTACTCAATCCCGCTGGATGGTGTCGAGTCGGGCAACGAGTTTTTTCGTTCGCAGATGGGAGTAACGTCTGAGCATCTGCATGGTCTTGTGTCCACCGATGGTAGCCACCTCGACGTCGGAGAGGCCGCCTTCGATCAAGCTGCTGATTGCCTCGTGCCGGTTGTCGTGGAAGTGGAAGTCCTCCAGTCCTACGGATTTCTTGATTTCGTTCCACGCCTTCTCGAATGCGTAAGGCCGGCGCTGGCCATCTCTGCCGAGCTCACCAAAAAAAATGAGATTGCAACCGAGGGGGCGCACTGGATGCGCCAGCGCCTCGCGGAGTATTTCCACAGCGTGGCGTGAAAGCGGAACTGTCCGGGTCTCGGTGTTCTTGGTGTCTGTCAGCGCGATCGTGCGGTGACGAAGTTCGACGTCGCTGCGGCGGAGCGTCTTGATCTCCGTCTTGCGCATGCCGGTTTCGCGTGCAAGCCCAACAATCCACTTAAGCATCGGATTGCTGTAAGCGGCACAAGCCTTGAACAAGGTGTGCCACTCATCTTTCGTCAGGCGACGCTCACGCCCTTTGGGAGGCGATGGCTTTCGTATGCTCGAGACTGGATTTGTAGCAAGCCCAATCCGCCACTCTTTGATGGCAATGTTGATGACGTGGCTGATCAAGGCGAGCTCAAGTCGAACGGTATTTGCACCTTTCCCGGCTGCCAGGCGGTCGTCGCGGTAACGGGCAATCGTTTGCGGAGTGAGCGCCGCGAGCGCGTACTTGCCAAGGGCTGCTCGTACGGTCTTGGCTTTTTTCTTCTCCCCTAATTGGGTCGATGCTTTCTTGGTTGGCGTGATTTCGTTCAAGTAGCGATCGAGGACCGCAGCGAACGTAGTGCGTTCTGATGACGAGCGATCAATGTAGACCCCGCGCACCATTTCGTCTTCGAGACGACGGCTCCAGTCCTCAGCATCCCGTCGCGTGCGAAAAGTTTTTGTCGTTGTGGGCCAGCCATACTTTCGTATGACGGCTTTCCACATCTTGGAGGGCGTACGCACGATGGTCGCCATCTCATACCCTGCTCGGCACTGTACTCGTACTGTACCTGAAGGGTAATTTGAAGTCGATGCGGTGGTATAACCTATTGATTTTATGGTGGCCGGGGACGGAATCGAACCGCCGACACGGGGATTTTCAATCCCCTGCTCTACCAACTGAGCTACCCGGCCATATTCTGCAGTGGGCGAATGCCACCGCGAAGGGTCGCGTATTAAATCGGCTTGGCTGCGGCGAGTCAAGCGCATCGGTTCGATCGGTAACCCTGACGCGCATCCAAGATGTACAAGTTTGCGAAAGTGACCCTGCTTTGAAGCAGTGACTACGGATCATCCTTCGGGCGGCACGTAGCCGGAAGGTGCGGACGAGCCTTCGCCAAAGAAATATTTCTCCATCTCGGCTTCGAGAAACTTGCGCGCCGCTGGATCGAGCGGCGACAGGCGGTTTTCATTGATCAGCATGGTCTGGTGCGCAAGCCATTGTGACCATGCCTGTTTGCATACATTGGCGTAAATGCGCTTGCCGAGTTCACCGGGATAGGGCGCGAAGCCGAGACCTTCGGCTTCGTGCTGGAGTTTGATGCAGAACACAGTGCGAGCCATCAGAATTTCCTAGGCAAATGTTGCGATAAGTTTGCGTACCGGTGCGGGCAAGCCCAGCGCGGCAGCGTCGAAGGGAAGCAACCAGCGGCGATCGGCAGCGTCGGCCACGCGCGCAGACCTTGCAAGATCGAGTACAAACGGCGTCACGTCGAGCCGGTAATGGCTGAAGGTGTGGACGAACGGCGGCAGTGCGCGAAAACTGATTTCACGGTGATGCAAGCCATGCTCGCGGCTGAGGTTTCGCTTCGCTGAATCGG
>JANXVS010000534.1 GCA_025351555.1 Pseudomonadota bacterium
CGAACAGGCGCGGCACCGCCGCGACGGTGAAGGGCGCGACGCTGAAAATACGCCCGGGGATGTGCACGGTTTCGCGCAGGGTGCCCGCCAGCGGCGCGTGCACGCGGTGATAGTCGCGTGGCGACAAATAGACCGTGATGAATTGCCCATTCATATACGCCGCCGCGGCCGCGGCGTCGCCAAGCAGTTCGGCAACGCTGAAATCAAAACCCTTGGCCTGGAAGATGCGATCACCGTGAATTGTGCCGAGCTGGCTGATGCGGCCGTCGGCAGCGCAGGCGATCGCTTTCGTGTCCGCGGGCGCGCGACGCGCGCCGGGTTTGAGCGCGCGGGTGAAGAAGGCATTGAAGCTGGGGTAAGCGAGCGGGTCAGCTTGCTGCGCCTCGGCCATGTCCACATTGTAGTTTTGTATAATTTTGCCTATGAGAAAATCCTTCCACGGCCGCCAGGTCCAGCGTGTGGCCCAATAGACGACGCGCGACAGCGCGCGATGCGGCAGCAGGTATTGCAAGGCGACGACAAGGCGCATCGTCAGTCCCGCTGGCCGATCAGGGTTGCCAGATCAGCACTCAGCGCAGGCGCGCTGAACGGTGGCCGGAACATGCCGACGAGCTGTCCTTGCGGATCGATGATCACGGCCGAACCGCTGTGATCGACTTCGATATTGCCATTGGCTGCCGTTGTGCGGCTGTAAATCAGGCCGAGCGCGCGCGTCAGCGCCGTGAGCTCTTCGTCGCTTCCGGTCGCGGCGATAAAGTCCCTGCTGAAAAATCCGACGTACTTGCGCAGTTGATCTGGCGTATCGCGTTGCGGATCGACCGAAATGAAATCAAAACGCACGCGGCCAGCCAGGCCGGGCTTGCCTAGATCGGGTTTGCCGAGATCTTTCCAGACCTGCTTGAACGTCGCCAGCGTGGTCGGGCAGACATCCGGACAGTTGCTGTAGCCGAAATACACGACGTTCCAGTGTCCGCGCCAGTCGTCCAGACGCAGCGGCTGACCATTGGCCTGGGTGAGATGAAATTCCGGTACTGCGCGTGGTTGCGGGTAGAGCACCGCGTTCTCGAGCTTGGGCGGTGCCGGTGCCGCGAGGAAGCGGTTGCCCAGCCACAAGCCCGAACCGGCGGCGAACGCAGCGATCAGGATCAGCCATATGGGTAGCGCGTGCTTTGGAAGTGACGTACTCATCGCGGCATTATAGCTGTATGCCTCATAGCTGCTGGCTTCGCCTATACTTGCGCTCACTCTTTAGTTCCTGATCGTCAACGTGACTGCCGAACTTTCCACCATCATCGATTTCATCCGCTACGGCGCCAGCCGCTTCGCCGGTGCGGAGCTGACTTTCGGCCACAGCTACGACAACGCGATGGACGAGGCCACGCATGCGGTGTTGCAGACCCTGCATCTGCCGCACGATCTGTCGCCAGCCTACGGCCAGTCCAGGCTGACCAAGGCCGAACGCAAGAGCGTGCTCGCGCTGATCGAGCGCCGCGTGCGTGAGCGCAAACCGATCGCGTATCTCACAGGCGAGGCTTGGTTTGCCGGGCTCAAGTTCAAGTCCGACGAGCGCGCCCTGGTGCCGCGTTCGCCGATAGCCGAATCGATCCAGAATGGTTTCTCGCCGTGGCTTGACGGCCTGCCGGTGAAGCGTGCGCTGGATCTGTGCACGGGTTCCGGTTGCATCGGTATCGCCATGGCCGCGCATAATCCGCAGTGGTGTGTGGATCTGGCCGACATCAGCAAGGTAGCGCTGGCACTGGCCCGCGAAAATATTCTTTTCCAGAATGTGCAGGAGCGCGTGCGCGCGCTGAAGTCGGATTTGTTCTCGGACCTGAAAGGCGAAGTTTACGATCTGATCGTGAGCAATCCGCCTTATGTGACCGAGCAGGAATATGCCGCACTGCCGCCAGAATACGACCACGAACCGGCGTTAGGCTTGAAGGCGGGCGATGATGGTCTGGATTTCGCGCTACGCATCCTGGCCGAGGCGCCGGCGCATCTGAGCAAAGACGGCTGGCTGATCGTGGAAGTTGGCGAAAGCGAGCACGCGTTGACGCGACTGCTGCCGAAATTGCCGTTGAACTGGATCGAATTCGAGGTTGGCCAGATGGGCGTGTTCGCGATCGCCCGCAGCGATCTGGTCGGGCATCTGAAGTCGATTCGCGCGGTGCTGGCGAAGAGGTAGCCGTGTCGAGCAATTCCTTCGGAAAACTTTTTACCGTTACGACTTTCGGCGAGAGCCACGGTCCGGCGATCGGCTGCGTGATTGATGGCTGTCCGCCGGGGATCGACATCGCGCCGGAAGAATTCCGCCGCGATCTCACGCGCCGTGCTACCGGCACCTCGCGCTACACCTCGCAGCGGCATGAGGCCGACGAGGTCGAAATTCTGTCGGGTGTGTTCGACGGCCGCACTACCGGTACGCCGGTCGCGCTCTTGATCCGCAATACCGACGCGCGCTCGAAGGATTACACCGAGCTAGCCGATACCTTCCGTCCTGGTCATGCCGACTACACCTACTGGCAAAAGTACGGCATTCGCGATCATCGCGGTGGCGGCCGTGCGTCCGCGCGCGAGACGACCATGCGCGTCGCCGCAGGAGTCATCGCGAAAAAGTGGCTCAGTGAAAAATTCCACATTGTGGTGCGTGGCTGGTTGGCGCAGCTGGGGCCGGTAACGCCGCGCGCGTTTGACTGGGACGCGGTCGAAGCCAACCCGTTCTTCTGGCCGGATGCCGCGATGGTGCCGGAACTGGAAACGTATATCGATGCCTTGCGCAAATCCGGCGACTCGATCGGTGCGCGCGTCAATGTTGTCGCCGAAAATGTGCCGGTGGGCTGGGGCGAGCCGATCTACGGCAAGCTCGATGGCGAACTTGCATCGGCGCTGATGTCGATCAACGCGGTCAAGGGAGTGGAGATCGGCGCTGGTTTCGCCGCCGTGACCCAGCGCGGCAGCGAGCATCGCGACGAAATGCGTTTGGACGGCTTTACGTCCAATCACGCCGGCGGCATACTCGGTGGCATCTCGACCGGGCAGGACGTTGTTGCTTCGATCGCGTTGAAACCTGCGTCGAGCATCCTGATTCCCGGGCGCACGATCAATCTTGCCGGCGAAGAAGTCGAAGTACGCACCAAGGGCCGTCACGATCCCTGCGTCGGTATTCGCGCCACGCCAATTGCCGAGGCGATGATGGCCTTGGTACTGATGGATCAGGCACTGCGCCATCGGGCGCAGTGCCGGGATGTCGGCGAAGTAACTCCGCGCATACCCGGTGATGCGCGCTGAAAA
>JANXVS010000556.1 GCA_025351555.1 Pseudomonadota bacterium
TTTTCAGCAACAACCCGCAACGGCTCCACGGTATCATTGACCTGGACGCTTGCTGGAACCCCGCGATGACCCATTCCCCACTGACCGCTCTCTCGCCCCTCGACGGCCGTTATGCCGGCAAAGTCGAAGCCCTGCGGCCGATCTTCAGTGAATTCGGCCTGATGCAGCGCCGCGTGCTCGTCGAGGTGCGTTGGCTGTTGGCGCTGGCGGAGGAGAGTGCCATCGCCGAAGTTGGCACCGTTTCCGACGGCACACGGCAATTTCTCCTGACGCTGGCCAGCGGCTTTTCGTTGCAGAATGCCGAGCGCATCAAGGCGATCGAGGCCACCACGAACCACGACGTCAAGGCGGTCGAATATTTCATCAAGGAAAAGATCGGCGATCACGCCGACCTGGCAAAGGCGAAGGAATTCGTGCATTTCGCCTGCACCTCCGAGGACATCAACAACCTCGCCTATGCGCTGATGCTGCGAGACGCGCGTGACGGCGTGCTGCTGCCGACGCTGGACAAATTGATCGCCACGTTGCGCCAGATGGCGCACGCACTCGCCGCGCAACCGATGCTCTCGCGCACGCACGGGCAAACGGCGACGCCAACAACACTCGGCAAGGAAATCGCCAATGTCGTCGCGCGCCTGCAACGCCAGCGCGCGCAGATCGTCGGCGTCGAACTCAGCGGCAAGATCAATGGCGCGGTCGGCAACTACAACGCGCATGTCATCGCGTATCCGGAAATGGATTGGCCGGCGTTGTCGAAACGTTTCGTCGAATCGCTCGGGCTGAGCTGGAATGCCTACACCACGCAAATCGAACCGCACGACGGCATCGCTGAAATTTCCGATGCGATCCGCCGCGCAAACACCATTCTGCTCGATTTCTGCCGCGACGTCTGGGGTTATATCTCACTCGGTTATTTCCGCCAGGCGCTCAAACCCGGCGAAGTCGGCTCCTCGACGATGCCGCACAAGGTCAATCCGATCGATTTCGAGAACGCCGAGGGCAATTTCGGCGTCGCCAATTCTCTATTTGTACACTTTGCGGAAAAACTGCCAATCTCGCGCTGGCAGCGTGACCTCACCGACTCCACCGTATTACGCGCACTCGGCACCGCATTCGGCCACACCCAGATCGCGCTGGACTCCCTGCTGCGCGGTCTCGCCAGGCTCAGCGTCAACACGACCCGCATCGACGCCGATCTGGACGCGAGCTGGGAAGTCCTCGCCGAAGCCGTGCAGACCGTGATGCGCCGTTATGGCTTGCCGGAGCCTTACGAGCAACTCAAGGCGCTGACGCGCGGCCAGGGCATCACGCGCGAATCGATGCGTGAATTCATCGGCGATCTGGCGCTTCCGGAAGCGGCCAAGGATCGATTGTTGGCGCTGACGCCGGCGACGTACATTGGGCTGGCGCAACGGCTGGCTGACGAGATCTGACGGCATTCAATGACCACGCCACCGATCGAGGCGCACGCGAAGCGTCACCAGCCACTTGGCATGCCGCCCGCGCGCTTCCTGCGCGACTACTGGCAGAAGCGGCCGCTGCTGATTCGGGGTGCGTTTACACAATTCCACAATGCGATCACGCCGGAAGACCTGGCTGGATTGGCGTGCGAAGAAGCCGCGTTGTCGCGGATCGTGCTGCGCGATCCCGAGCGTGATCGCTGGACGCTGCGCAACGGGCCGTTCGCCGAAACCGATTTCGCCAAGCTCGGAAAACGCAACTGGACGCTGCTAGTGCAGGACGTCGACAAGTGGGATGTGGATGTCGCTGCTCTGCTCGGCGAATTCGCCTTCCTGCCATCCTGGCGCATCGACGACATAATGGTCAGCTACGCGACCGACGGCGGTGGCGTCGGGCCACACGTCGACAATTACGATGTATTCCTGGTGCAGGGCGTCGGTCAGCGGCGCTGGCGGATCAGCTTTGACATGCGAGCCCCTCGCAAGAGCCCGCACATCCGTGTGCGGACTTCTCAATTTGCGCCGCAGGAATTCCGCACCGATTCCGATCTGAAGCTGCTGCGCGAATTTACGCCGACGCACGAGTGGCTGCTGGAACCCGGCGACACGCTGTATCTGCCGCCCGGCGAGGCTCATGAGGGCGCCGCCGTGGGTGCGTGCATGACGTTCTCCGTCGGCATGCGCGCGCCAGCGCAAGCTGAGTTGCTGCTGGACTTTGCCGAATGTCTCGCGGACGCAATGGGTGAGGAACGGCGCTACGTTGACCCGGACCTGGCGCCTTCGAAAAACTCCGGCGAGATCGACGCGGCCGCGCTCGCGCGTGCACGCGCCGCGATGCCGCATTTTTCCAATGTGGACAATGCCACGCTGGCACGCTGGTTCGGCTGCTTTATCACGCGCTATCGCGCTGCGCACGAAGCCGCTCCGGCGGCGAGATCCATCACGGTCGCGCAACTCGCGGTAAAACTGCCACGCGCGAGCTTGCTGCGCAATCCGTGGAGCCGCATGGCGTGGACACGGCAAGGGCGCAACGCACTGCTGTTCATCGCCGGCCACGCACACACCTGCCCGCTCGCGCTCGCGCGCCTGCTCTCAGGCGCACGCGAGATTTCCGGCAC
This sequence comes from Pseudomonadota bacterium, assembly GCA_025351555.1. Lineage (GTDB taxonomy): Bacteria > Pseudomonadota > Gammaproteobacteria > Xanthomonadales > Rhodanobacteraceae > Rudaea. The sequence goes on from JANXVS010000556.1 coordinate 2,579, forward strand.
CGAGTTGCAGCGATGCGCGGGAGAAACGGGATTGTCAGTCGTGGCCGATCTGGTCAACGCCGGGCATTTGCAGCTTTCCAGACAGCGCTGAATAATGTTGCGATGGAACAAACCGCCTC
>JANXVS010000583.1 GCA_025351555.1 Pseudomonadota bacterium
CCGCCAATGTCGAGGCCCAGCTTGCCCAGATCCGCGGCGTCGACAATGACGCTGCCCGGTTCGACCAGCAAGCCGCGTTGTTGCGCATCGAGCACGTGCGCGAACATGAGGCCCTGCGGGCTGGTGTCGATGCTGCGGATCTTGGCAAGCTTGGCCTCGACATTGGCGGCACGGCTACGTTGAACGGCCATCACGTGAAGATCATCGCGGCCGCCGCGGGGCTGCGCGCACTCGGCGGCGTCAATATCGTCACCTCGCTCGCCACCGCTTATTGGCTCAACGACGCCGGCGACCGCGACCAGGTGGCGTACTACATCGCGCGGCTGCACCCCGGCGCAGATGCCGCAGTAGTGCACGATCGTCTTGCCGCGGTCGGTGCGAGCCATCACTTCGCGGTGTGGACGCGCGATCGTTTCGCCTACAACGCCGCTACGTACTGGATGTTTGAAACCGGCGCGGGCCTGGGCTTCATCTTCCTGGCGCTGGTGGTGTTCATCGTCGGCGTGGTCATTACCAGTCAAACGTTATTCGCCGCGGTGGCCAGTTCCGTACGCGAATACGCCATGCTCAATGCGCTCGGCGCCGGCCTCTCCGCGCTGCGGCGCGTGATCCTGGAACAAGCATTCTGGGTCGGCACGATCGGTGTGCTGATCGGCAGCGTGTTGAGTTTTGCGATCCTGCTGCTCGCAGCCGGACAGGATGTACCGATCGTATTCAACGCGCTGGCGGCAATCTGTTGCGTCGCGCTGGTGATGTCGATCGCGGTGATTTCCGGCCTGCTGGCGGCTGGCGTGATCAACCATCTTGAACCAGCGAACCTGTTACGTTAGCCATGCCCGCACTCGTCGCCGAAGCCATCTCCAAGACCTATACCACGGGCCCGATCCAGACCCGTGTGCTGCAGAACATCTCACTGAGTCTGGAACCGCGCGAATTGACCCTGGTGCTGGGGCCGTCGGGCTCCGGTAAAAGTACACTTTTGGCGATCCTGAGCGGCTTGCTCAAGCCCGACAGTGGGCAGGTCAGTGCGCTTGGCGAGGATTTGTGGAAAAAGTCGCGCGCGGATCTGGAGCGCTTCCGTCTGGAACACACCGGCTTCGTGTTCCAGGGGTTCAACCTGTTTCCGGCGCTGACCGCGCTCGAGCAGGTCATGTTGCCGCTGGAATATCTGGGCTTGCCCAAGCACCTCGCACGCAATCGGGCGATGGCATCGCTCGAGGAAGTAGGCCTGTTTTCGCGTCTGAATTTCCGTCCGATCGAATTGTCCGGCGGCGAGAAGCAGCGCATTGCGATCGCGCGTGCACTCGCGAAGAAACCGCAGTTCCTGTTCGCCGACGAGCCGACCAGCGCACTGGATTCGGTCAACGGCAAGAATGTCATCGATGCGCTGCACCGCGTGGCGCGCAGCTATGGCGCGACCGTCGTCTGTGTCAGTCACGATACACGGCTGGCGGTTGATGCCGATCGCATCATCGCGATGGAAGATGGCCGTATCCTCAGCGATGTAACCAATGGTGGCCGGCGCGCGCCGCCGGTTGCCGCCGTTTCAGCTGGAGCCAACCTATGATTGTTTTCAGCCATCGCCACCTGTTCGCCATCATCGCGATGACGACCCTGCTCGGCGCTTGCGGCAAATCTGCTGCCGACCACCCGCCGGCACCGACCGCAGCACAAGCTTTTGTCGCGATCGCCCGCGGCAAGGTCGATGTGGAAGGCGGCATTGTGCACATTGCCGCATCGCGCGACGGCGTCGTCGCATCGTTGCATGGTGCGGTCGGCGACGCGGTCAAGGCAGGCGATGTGCTGGTTACGCTCGACGCGGCGCAGGCGCAGATCGGCGTCGACATGGCCAAGGCCGAACTGGCCCAGGTCGAGGCGCAGCGCGCGTTGCTGCGCGCAAAATTGCCGGGCATGAAACAGCGCGCCGCGCGAGTCAGCGAAGCCAGCAAGGCCGGTGCCGCCACCGGACAGGCGGCCGATGATGCCAGCCAGGCATTGGCAGAACTCAACGCCGAGATCACGGTGGCCGACGCGGGCGTCGAAGCGGATCGGCAGAAAATCAAGCAGGCCGAGTATGAAATGCAGGTGCGCAGTTTGCGCGCGCCGGCGGCCGGACGCATCGTCGCGCGCAATGTGCATGTCGGCGATACCGTATCGACGCAGGGTGCGCAGGTCCTGATCGAGCTGTTGCCGGATGGCCCGCGCATCGTGCGGGCCGAGTTGAACGAAGGCTTCGTCGGCAAGGTCAAACCCGGCATGAGTGCACAAGTATACTCAGAGGCTGACAGCAGCAGAACCTGGCTTGCGCGCGTCGTCCGCGTGGGCGAGGTGTTCGGCCGCAGCAAGCTCAACGAAGAAGGGCAGGAATCCATCGACGCGCGCGACGTGGAATGCATACTTGACCTGCCCGAGGATACCGACTTCCGTGTCGGCCAGCGCGTGCAGGTGCG
>JANXVS010000600.1 GCA_025351555.1 Pseudomonadota bacterium
GAGCCGCCGAAGATGCGCACATACGCCGTCAGCACCGCCAGCAGCGCACCCAGCCAGCCCAGCCACGGCGCGCCGCAGGCGTAGCCAAGGGCAAGGATCAGCAGCGAATCCGTGATGCGATCCGGGAATTCGTTGTAGATCTTGCCCAGTGCCGAGCCTTTGCCGCCTTCCACGGCGACCAGGCCATCGAGCAGATTGCACAGCAGGCGCAGTTGTATACAAAGCGCACAAAGCAGCAATCCTGCCGGCGTCGGCCACCATCCCAGCAGCGCCGCGCCGATGCCGGCGAACACGATGCTAATCGCGGAAATCTGGTTCGGCGTCACCGCCGTACGTGCCAGCCACGCCGCCAGCGCCAGCGCCCAACCGGCATTGCGGGTGGCAATCGGCCGTCGATTCAATTCGGAGTCTTTCACGCGTTTTCCCTGCGCAATACCGCGCTGCAAGAATACCGCAGCGTCAGGTCCAGCGTCCCGGCGGATTTGGCCGACGCCTCAGCGATCAAGCGTCTGCCAGCGTTGGTACGCGGCATCAAGCTCGCCCTGGAGAGCCGCGAGTGCCGCATTGGCGGCAACGATAACGGCGTTGTCCTGGCGGAAAAATGCCGGGTCCTGCATCGCCTGCGTGCGTGCGGCGATATCGGTTTCCAGCACTTCGATGCGCGCAGGCAACGCTTCCAGTTCGCGCGCATCCTTGAAGCTGAGTTTGCGCTTTGCACTGGGTGCCTGCGCCGGCGCGGATGGCGGCACGCTGGCGAGTGCGGCTTTGCCGTCGTCCCATTGCCGCGCGCCGTCCTTGGTGGACGGTCGCTGCCGCACCCAATCGTTGTATCCGCCGATATATTCGCCGACGCGACCATGGCCTTCGAGCACCAGCGTATTGGTCACGACATTGTCGAGAAATTCGCGGTCGTGTGAGACCAGCAGCAAGGTGCCTTTGTAGGCGGCGAGCAGTTCTTCGAGCAGTTCCAGCGTCTCGACATCGAGGTCGTTGGTCGGCTCGTCCATCACCAGCAGGTTGGACGGCTGCGCAAACAATTTGGCCAGCAGCAGGCGATTGCGTTCGCCGCCGGAGAACCGTGTGATTGGTGCGCGCGCGCGTTCGGGCGAAAACAGGAAATCCTGCAGATAGCCGAGCGCATGCTTGCGGCTGCCATCGAGCTCGATGAAGTCGCGACCGCCGGCGACGTTGTCGAGCGCGTTCTGATCTTCGCGCAGCGCGATGCGGTGTTGATCGAAATAGGCGATCTGCAATCCGGTGCCGAGCACGATCTCGCCTTGCTGCGGCGCCAGTTCGCCGAGCAGCAGTTTCAAAAGTGTACTTTTCCCCGAGCCGTTCGGGCCGATGATGCCAACGCGATCGCCGCGCAGGATCGTCGTCGAAAAATCGCGCAGCAGGACCTGATCGCCGTAGCTGAAATTGACATCTTTGGCTTCGATCACTTTCTTGCCGGATGTCTGCGTCGTGGCCAGAGTCATCTTCGCGTTGCCGCTCAATTCGCGGCGCTCGGCGCGCTCGCGGCGCAGCGCCTTCAGCTCGCGCACACGGCCTTCGTTGCGCGTGCGTCGCGCTTTGATGCCCTGGCGAATCCACACTTCTTCCTGCGCCAGTTTCTTGTCGAACAGCGCGTTCGCCTGCGTCTGCGCGTGCAGGCGCTCTTCGCGCCGGCGCAGGTAATTTTCGTAGTCGCCAGGCCACGACGTCACTTGCCCTCGATCAATCTCGATGATGCGCGTCGCCAGCGCGCGCAGAAAACTGCGATCGTGGGTGACGAACACGATGCTGGCCGAATAGCCGCGCAGGAATTCCTCCAGCCAGGCGATCGCGGCGATATCCAGATGATTGGTCGGCTCATCCAGCAGCAGCAGATCCGGCCCGTGCACCAGCGCCTGCGCGAGCAGCACGCGGCGCTTCATGCCGCCGGACAACGCAGCGAAGTCGGCTTCTTCCGGCAGTTCCAATCGCGTCAGCACTTGCTGCACACGTCGATCCATATCCCAGCCGTGCTGCGCCTCGATCTTGGTCTGCACTGTGCCGAGGGCGTCCATGTCTCCCGCTTCAGTCGAATGCGTGCCGATCAGATGATGATATTCGGCCAGCAGCGCGCCGAGTTCACCCAGACCCGCAGCGACCACATCGAACACACTGCCAGCCGTATCCTGTGGCACTTCCTGCGCCAGCGCGAAGAGCGCCTGCACGCGCAGACGCAGGCGAACGCGCTGTTCGACAAGAAACTGG
>JANXVS010000015.1 GCA_025351555.1 Pseudomonadota bacterium
GACGGAATTCGCGCTTTACTCTCAAACCGCGTTGGATTTGTATAATTCTGGAACATCACGCCACAATTGCCGAACGTAACCTTCAGAATTGAGGCTATGCTTTTCTTAAAAACAGGGGTTTTCTGACGAGCACTAACTAGGAACATCGGGGGATACTGAAGGCTAGCCAATACCGGGTGCCCCTTCCAGCATTCTTCCGCATCGGAGACCAAGCCATGTCGCGTGCCGGTTTGAAAATTGCGTGTCTGCTGCTCTTCATTGCCGCCAGTGGACTCACAGCGTCGGCGTTCGCTTACACGCCGCCATGGTACTACGGGCCAATCAATCCGCAGATTGGAACCGACACTGCCTGCCTGTCCAGTCCGCCGATAACGGAGACGCGTGTCGCGGGTTATTCCGGCTACACCTACTATCCGCCATACCAGCCCTCGTCGATTCCGCTGGCGCAACTTCCGGCCGTCAACGAAATTTTCTACGCAAAGCTGGTACTGAGTCATCCGGGTAATCCCTGCGCGGGCAGCGCGGTCGGTCTGGAATTGCTATTGCCCTCAGGCGTGACGATGGCGGCTTCCGCTGCAAACCCGGTGTTCTGCTTTGCACGTACGCCGCCGGGCGGGACTCATCCAAACAAATATTTACTGATCGATCTCGGCACTGATCCGCAATACGGTTGTCCGCAGACATTCTCGCAGGGCATTCAGGGACTTGCGATTCGCGCGCCGAATGGTGGCTTCGGCGGCGGTTCCTGGGGCATGGCTGCCGGATTCTGGCTGGAATTCCTGGTGCCGTTGACATCTTCGGTAGCGCAGGACGGCTCAAACCAGATCTATTTCCGCGTCAACCCGGATATCGCTGTGGTCGGTTACACCAACGATGCACTTTTCGTGAACTCCGACACGATCTTCCGCTCACCGATGGAAGATGCGAGCCTGACGCTGGATATCTGCTCGCTGACGCCGACCGCACAAGGCTGCTAAACCTGATTGCGGCGCACCCATCGGCCAGTTCATGCAGAACCGCGCGATCTTCGTCAGTGGCTTCGAGCCGGGAGCGAAATAGGAATATATAATCCTGACCACCGTGGAAAGGAGTTGTGTCATGCCAAAGTATGTGATCGAGCGCGAAATTCCCGAAGCAGGAAAACTGACAACGCAGCAGCTGCAAGCGATCTCGCAGAAATCCTGCAGCGTGCTGCAGAACATGGGGCCGAAGATTCAGTGGCTGCACAGCTACGTCACCGACGACAAGATCTACTGCGTCTACATCGCGCCGGACGAGGCCACGGTGCGTGCGCATGCACAGCAGGGCGGCTTCCCCGCCAACAGCGTGGCGCGCGTGCGCACGATTATCGATCCGACGACGGCTGACTGAGGTCAGGTATCAGGGTGTTGCGGGTTCAAACCCCAACGCCGCCGAATTGATGCAATAGCGCAGTCCGGTCGGTTTCGGGCCATCGGGGAAGACGTGACCCAGGTGCGAATCGCACTGTGCGCATTTGACTTCGATCCGGCGCATGCCGAGGGCACCGTCTTCGTGCTCGCTGACGGCGTTGGCCGATAACGGTTGGAAATAGCTGGGCCAGCCGGAGCCGGACTCATATTTCGCGCTCGAGGAAAACAACGCCGCGCCGCAGGCCGCGCAGGTGTAGGTGCCAACGTCATGGTGATGGTAGAACTTGCCGGTAAACGGCGCCTCGGTCGCCGAGCAGCGACATACCGAGTACTGCTCGGGGCTCAGTTCTTCGCGCCATTGCGCGTCGGTTTTGCAGACTTTCTCGTCCATTTGCCTTCCTTAAGTGTTGGTCGGTGCTATAGACCGGCGACTGGTGGCCGCGCTTGCAAGCGTACGCGCATTGCCCGTTTTCGGGGAATCAGGCAAGCTGTGACGCCTTGCGCGCTGCCGAATAAGAAGATCCCGTGATCCAGCCACACCGTCATCGTCTGCCTATCCTGCGCCTGCTCGTGTTGGCGCTGTCCCTGAGCTTGGTGCATCTGGCGTTCGCCACCGATGAGGACGCGACCCCGACCTGCCCCGTCGGCGTACTCAAGTGTCCGAAGAAAGCCAAGAAAGATCTATATGCGCTGTGCAAGCGCAACGACTTGCTGGACTTCTTCGTGCCGGGATTGCCAACCGAGGGCGATCGCTCGAAGGTTGCCAGCGATTTGAGCGCACGCAAGGTATCGGCGACCGATCGCACGCATTACAAGCTGGAAGACGAGGTGCAATTGCAACGGCTGGATCAGTTGCTGCGCGCGGATTTCCTCACCTTTGAAACCGAAACCACCGACTACACCGCCGACGGCCACGTGCGCATGCAGGATCGCAGCATGCTGGTGTCGGCCGATCACGCCCATGGCACCGGCACGCCAAGCACCACGTTTCTGGATCACGTGCGTTACCAGATGCTCAGCGGCCGCGGCAACGGCACCGCCGCGACGGCGAACATGACCGATGCGGACCACGGCAAGCTGACCGACGGCACCTATTCGACCTGCGATCCGGATGATCGGCGCTGGTATGTGCACGCCAAGGATCTGGAAATCGACTACGTCAAGAACCAGGGCACGATGCACAGCGCCGCGCTGTACTACGGCGATGTGCCGTTTTTCTGGTTTCCGTACCTGAGCTTTCCGCTTAACAACGAGCGCGAGTCCGGCTTCTTGCCGCCGCACCTGGGTTACAGCCAGCGCCGCGGACTGGTCGTGGGCGCGCCGTATTATTTGAACCTGGCGCCGAACTACGACGCCACCCTCGAACCGCGCATCGCGACTCAGCGCGGCCTGATGCTCGACGGCCAGTTCCGTTATCTGGATGCAGCCGACAAAGCGCAGATCGATTTCAACTACGTGCCGCACGACAATGAAGTCGACAACGAACTGGCCAAGTACGCAGCGCAAGAAGCCAGTGGACAAAATCTGCTGGCCTCGCCACTGGATATTTCCCGGCAACGCTATGCGCTGCGCATCCAGGACGTCAGTTCCTTCTCGGCGAACTGGGGCGCGGCAGTCAATATCAATCGCGTTTCGGACAAGCAGTATTTCCAGGACTACGGCGACAACCTGACCACCTCGGCGACATCGCTGCTGCCCTCCAGCGCCTATCTCAATGGTCGCGGATCGTGGTGGTCGGCGAGCTTCGGCGGCGACAGCGCGCAAGTGACGCAACCGTATCTATCCGAAGCGTTCGAGCCGTATCAACGCCTGCCGCGCGCGATCTTCCAGGCAGAACACAACCTCTTCGGCAATCTCGAAGCTGGGGTCAATTCCGAGTACGTGAATTTCCGCAAAAGCCCGTACGACATCGTCGCGGCGACGCCAATACCGAGTTTTCAGCACGTTGACGCGATCGAGGGCCAGCGCGTGGATCTGTATCCGTACCTGGCCTACCCGATCGAAACGGCGGGCTACTTCATCCGCCCGGAAATCGGCGTGCGCTACACCAGTTACGATCTGCACAACCTGCAGGGTTACAGCCTCACCAATCCGGCGGGGCCGCAGTTCAGCAACCACTCGCCAACGCGCAGTGTGCCGATTTTCGATCTCGACGCCGGCATGACCTTCGAACGCACCGCAAACTTTTTCGGCGGCGATTTCACTCAAACGCTCGAACCGCGCCTGTACTATTTGCGCGTGCCCTATCGCAACCAGGCCGATCTGCCGATCTTTGACACCCAGTTGCCGACGTTCGATTTCCCCAGCCTGTTCCGTACCAATACGTTCACCGGTGCAGATCGCCAGAGCAACGCGAACAATCTTACCCTGGCCGTTACCTCGCGCCTGATCGACAACGCCTCGGGCGACGAGTTGCTCAGCGCGAGCTTTGGCCAGATCCATTATTTCGATGCCCAGCGCGTGCAGCTACCGGGATACCCGGAAGTCGATTATTCCGGGTCCGATTACGTCGCCGAGCTCGACCTGCGCTTGAACGACAACTGGGATCTGAAATGGGATCAGCAGTACAACCCGAATTCGCGGATCGTGGACCCGGCCACGCAACTGCTGATGAAAAACATGCATCACACCGATCTGTCGGCGGTCAGTGTCGAACACCGCTTCGGCGGCGATGGCATCGTCAATTTCTCGTATCGCTTCCGCCGCGGCCTGCTGGAACAGATCGATACCGCTGCCCTGATTCCGCTGAACGAGCGCTGGAGCCTGGTCGGGCGCTACTACTATTCGCTGATGAATCACCAGCTGCTGGAAGCCTTCGCCGGCGCCGAATACGATAGTTGCTGCGTCGCCCTGCGCGTGCTGGCACGGCGCTACGTCAACGCCATAGGCCAGTTGCATGCCGATAACGGCCTGTATTTCGAGATCGAGTTCAAGGGTCTGGGCAGCTCCGGTACCCGCACCGAGAATTTCCTGCGCCGTGCTATCCTTGGCTACGAGTAAAACCGTCATCGCGACGCGCTCGGACTAACGGAATTCTTACCCGGCAAGTCGCATCATTCGCCGCCGGCGCTGGCACTCCCGTGCCAACGTCAACCCTGCAAAGTATGCCTGCGCTCCGCGCCCAATCTTGGATGTAATTCACCGATGAACAAGCTCCTCACTCAGCTCGTCGCCATTTGCTGTCTGCTTCTGGCCGGATTCGCTACCACCACCAGCGTCCGCGCACAGATACTGGACAAGGAACCGATCGACCGCATCGTTGCCGTCGCCGAGGAGGAGGTGATCCTGCAGAGCGAGCTCGACCGTGCCGTCGCCAACGTCCTGGCGCAGTACCGCAGCAACCCGCAGCAACTGCCGCCGCGCAATGTGCTTGAGCAGCAGGTATTGCAACGTCTGATCATCATGCGCCTGCAAATACAGCGTGCCCAGGCCACGGGTATCCGCATCAGCGACGCCGACGTGGATCAGTCCATGCAGCGCGTCGCCGAGAGCAACAAGATCGACGTGCGCACCCTGCGCGCGTCGCTGGAGCGCGACGGCCTGAGCTACGACGACTTCCGCAAGAACCTGCGCGAGCAATTGCAGATACAGCACCTACAGCAGCGCGTGGTGCAGAACCAGGCCAACGTCAGCGATTCGGAAGTGCAGATTCTGCTCGCCAGCAACAGTCTGAAAACCGGCGAAGTGCATTTGCAGCACATCTTGGTTGGCGTACCCGATGGCGCCGATGCGGCGCAAATCCAGGCCGTGCGCGAAAAGGCCGACAGCGTGAAGAAGCAACTCGACGAAGGCATGGATTTCACCGCCGCCGCGATCCGCTTTTCCAGCGCGCAGGACGCACTGCAGGGCGGCGACTTGGGCTGGCGCCACTACGACGAGGTGCCCGAAGCCTTCGGCAATCTGGTCGACGGCATGCAGAAAGGCCAGGTCTCACAGGTGCTGCGCGGCCCCAGCGGTTTCCACATCGTAAAACTGATCGACTCGCGCGCCAACGGCAAGCAAGTCATCACCGAATACCACGCGCGTCACATCCTCATCAAGATCACTGACCTGGTCAGCAGCGACGAAGCACAGAAGACCATCGTCGACATTCGCCGTCGCATCGCCGACAGCGGCGAGGATTTCGCAAAAATCGCAATGAAAAATTCCGAAGATGCATCGACCGCCAGTGCCGGGGGCGACCTGGGCTGGTTCCCGGTTGATCAGTACGGCACACGCGTATCCGAAGTGGTATCCACGATCAAGGACAACGACATTTCGCAGCCATTCCAGACTGACGCCGGTTGGCACATCCTGCAACGCCTGGGCACGCGTCAGCAGGATCGCACCCAGGACATGCAACGCCAACAGGCGCGCGAAGTGCTGCGCAACCGCAAGTCCGAGGAAGAGTACGAAAACTTCCTGCGCCAGATGCGCTCGGAAGCCTATGTTTGCGCTACCGTCGCCGCCGATGCCGGACCTGAGCTGCCGCTGTGCGGCGAAGCCAATGCCAAGGGCACAGGCGAGAAGAAGCCAGCCACTCCGTAAACCAGTGATTTGGTGAACCTGCGCTCGTGAGTCAACCCTGGCTGCCGCGACTGGCGCTGACGCTCGGCGAACCCGCCGGCATCGGCCCGGAGATCGTCGCCGCATTGGCGCAAACGGATCTTCCCGCCGATCTCATCGCGATCGGCGATACCGACGTGCTGCTGCTTGCCGCGCAGGCGCGCGGCATTGCGCTCACGTTCGAACCCGACGATGGCCAATGGCGCACGCAACGCGCTCCCGGCACGCTGCGCTGCATCCATGTTGCTGCGCCAGCCGAGGTTGTTCCGGGAAAACTGCAAGTACGCAATGCGGCGTACGTTGTCGCAACGTTGGCGCGCGCCGCCGGCGGCTGCCTGAACGGCGAGTTCGATGCCGTGGTCACCGCACCGGTGCACAAGGGCATCATCAACGATGCCGGCATCGCCTTCAGCGGCCATACCGAATTTTTTGCCGCGCGTGCCAAGTGCAATGTTGCCATGCTGCTGGTGGCGCCCGGCTCCAATCCAATGACGCCACTGCGCGTCGCTCTGGCGACCACGCACCTGGCGCTGGCACAAGTGGCCGCCGCGATCACGGCACCGGCCATTGTGCGCATTTTGCGCATTGTGCACAATGATCTGCAACACCGCTTCGGCATTAACGCACCGCGCATTGCCGTGCTGGGCCTGAATCCGCACGCTGGCGAAGGCGGCCATCTTGGCCGCGAGGAAATCGACATAATCGCACCCGCGCTCGCTGCGCTGCGCGCCGAAGGCATGCTCGTCGACGGCCCACTGTCGGCCGACACCGCTTTCGTTCCAGCCAAGCGCGCCCAATACGACGCCTATCTGGCGATGTACCACGACCAAGGGCTACCCGTGCTCAAAGCCCTGGGCTTCGGCGATGCAGTGAACGTCACCTTGGGCTTGCCTTTCATCCGCACCTCCGTCGATCACGGTACCGCGCTGGATATCGCCGGCAACGGCAAGGCGGATGCATCGAGCATGATTGCGGCGACGCAGATGGCGCTGGAGTTGACGGCGCGGTGAGTTGTGGCAAGTCGAAGTCGAACGATCATCATTCGCCACCCGAGAAGGCGCATACTGGCCTTCTCCATTGCAGCGATAATTGCCCATGTCTCATTACATCGCGTTGTTCAAATTCCGTCTGACTGAGGGTCAGAGCATCGGGCCGCTTGCACTGCGGAAATTGTGGTCGAATGCCTGCGGCACCGATGACGTCAAAGTCAGTCGCGCCGCATCCGGACCCGGCTACGGTGCCAAAAGTCATACCTACTCGCTTTGCGCTCCTCCGAAAACCGTCAATCTGGCAAGTATCGAAGTGCGTTTGCGCAAGCTGCTTGCAGACGCAGCGTTAACTGCAACCCTGACGCTCACGCTAACGCATCAGAGCTGAAGGCCCACGTTAGCTGTTAGCGCCGACCTTGCATGCAGAGCGCAGGCATCGGCGTCACGATCGATCGCGGCCGCAATCCCGGCACTCGCTCGAAGATCAGCGCGACTGCGAACAGCACCAGCGCGCAACCGATGACGCTGACCCAGGTGATCGCCTCGCCGATAAACAGTGCGCCCCAGATTTGTGCGAACACCGGCACGAGGAAAGTCACCGTCACCGCGCGTTCGCTACCGGCCTCGCGGATGAGGCGGAAAAACAGTGCGTAGGCAAAGCCGGTGCAGATCACACCCAGCGCGAGCAACGCGAGGATGGGTCCCATCGCCGGCATCTGCGCGGGTAATTCATACAAGCCGAACGGCGCGAGCGCCAGCGCGGCCCCGAGCTGGCTGCCGGCAGCAACCACAAGCGGATCGGCGGTCTTGAAGCGCGCGCTCAAGGTGCGAGCATTGAACGCATAGAGCACAGAGGCGGCCAGGCATGCCGCGAACGCCGCGGTCGTCGTCCAGCTCGGCGCCAGCGAGCCGAAACGCGCCAGCGTCACCACGCCGAGAATGCCGACAACGACGCCAATGAGCTTGGATACGGAAGGCCGCGGACCACCGGCCCAGACGATCAGCACGGTGAACAGCGGCACGGTGGCGTTGAGCACGGCCGAATACCCCGCCGGCAGGGACTTCGCAGCGAACGCGAAAAATGCAAACGGCAAGCCAGCGCTGATCAGGCCGATCATGAAATAGTCACGCCAGTGCGCGCGCCAGTCAAGCCGCCGCCGCATCAACGCCAGCGCCGCGACCAGCACGAGGGCCGAAAGCGCCAGGCGCCCCGCTGCCGTCGGCATGACACCAAACA
>JANXVS010000564.1 GCA_025351555.1 Pseudomonadota bacterium
CTGGCACGACTCGCCGGCCGCGGCGATGGCACCCAAGGCGCGTTCAGCGCGCGCTCGCGTCATGTCGATGCGCTCGAACGTGTTGCGCTCCATCTGCACGCAGCCGACGCAGCGCTGCGCGAGCAGCGCGCCGGCGAACTCGCTGCCGAGGAGCTGCGTCAGGCCCAGCGCGCCCTTGGCGAGATCACCGGCGAATTTTCTAGCGACGATCTGCTCGGCGCGATCTTTTCAACCTTCTGCATTGGAAAATAACGCGCGGTCGCACGCTGAAGAAGTAACTGAGTCGCGCAGGATTCTGTTTGGGCAAGGGCCTCCGCGACCCTAGCTCGCTTGTGCGCTGGCGCATTCACCACGCGCCGGCAATAATCGGCTGGAACACAAATCCCGGGGAGAAACTCGTGCGCGCAATTGCTCTCGCATTATTGCTGTTCGCTGCCACGCCATCGGCGCAAGCCGAGCAGTTGACGATCGACCGCATCTACGGTGGCGGCAGCCTCAGCGGGCCGACGCCGAGCCAACTCAAGATTTCTCCCGATGGCGCGCGTGTCACCTTCCTGCGCGCGAAGGCCGATGATGCAACCACATTCGACCTGTGGGAATACAACGTCAAGGCCGGCGCGACCCGCCTGCTGGTCGATTCAAAAACGCTGGCGCCGAACGGCGAGCAACTTTCCGATGTCGAGAAGGCGCGGCGCGAGCGCGCGCGCATCGCCGGTCGCCACGGCATCGTCGAATACAGCTGGGCGCCGGACGGCAAAAAGCTGCTGTTTCCACTTACCGGCAAATTATACTTGTACGATCTGACCGCCGTGCACGCCAAGGCGCTGCGCGAACTCGACACCGGCGGCGAGGCGACCGACCCGCAGATCTCGCCGAAGGGCCGCTATGTTTCCTACGTCCGCGAGCAAAATCTGTGGGTTATCGATCTTGCCAACAGCAAGGCGCATGCACTCACTCAGGATGGTGGCGGCAGCGTGCACAACGGCGAAGCCGAGTTTGTCGCCCAGGAGGAAATGAATCGCTTCCACGGCTACTGGTGGGCGCCGGACGAATCCGCGCTCGCGTTCGAGCGCTATGACGAGGCCAAGGTGCCTCGGGTTAAGCGCTCCGAGGTCTACGCCGACCGCAGCGAAGTGATCGAGCAGCGCTATCCGGCGGCGGGCGCGGCGAACGTCGAGGTCAAGCTCGGGATCGTAGCGCCAGGCGGCGGCGCGACGCGTTGGGTCGACTTGGGCGCGAATGCGGATATCTATCTGACCCGCGTGGATTGGCTGCCGGATGGCAAGCGCCTCGCCTATCAGCTGATGCAACGCGATCAACAGCACCTGGATTTGATCCTGGTCGATGCCGCGACGCTAGGCCGGCGCACGTTGCTGAGCGAAACCAGCAAGACCTGGATCAATCTCAACGACGATCTGCATTTTCTAAAAACACAGGACGCGTTTATCTGGGGCAGCGAGCGTTCCGGCTTCGAGCATTTGTATTTGTATACTCTCGACGGCAAATTGCAACACGCGCTCAGCACGGGTGCATGGAACATCGATGGTGTGCTCGCGATTGACGAACGCGCCGGCGTGGTCTACGTGGATTCGAATCGCGATTTCGTTCCCGATCGCCAGCTCTATGCGTTGCGCCTGGATGGCAGCAGCGCGGATGCGCCAAAACGGATTAGCCAGGGCGACGGTACGCACTCAGTTGAATTCAGCAAGGACGCGCGCGTCTACGTCGACAGTTTCGCCGATCCGAAGACGCCGCCGCAGGTTTCCGTGCACGCTGCAGACGGCCGTTTCCTCGCCTGGATCGAGCAGAACAAACTCGACGAGCAGCATCCGTACTGGCCTTATCGCGATGCGCACATCGTTGCGGAATTCGGCACGTTGCCGGCGGCGGACGGCGAGCCGCTGTACTACCGCCTGTACAAGCCAGCACATTTCGATCCGGCGCAGCACTATCCAGTGTTCGATACCTACTACGGCGGCCCGCACGGACAAGTCGCCGTGCGTGGCTGGGCCGATTATTTCGCCGAATACATGGCCCAGCACGGCTATGTCGTGTTCACCCTCGACAACCGCGGCATGGCGCGGCGTGGTCGCCAATTCAGCGACGGTATCTACAAGCAACTCGGCAAAATCGAAGTCGAGGATCAGGTTGCCGGCATCCACTGGCTGAAGTCGCAGCCGTGGATCGATCCGGCGCGCATCGGCGTGTTCGGCTGGAGCTATGGAGGTTACATGACGGCGATGTTGCTGGCCAAGGCCTCGAACGAGATCGCGGCGGGCGTCGCCGTGGCGCCGGTGATCGACTGGAGTCTGTACGACACCTTCTATACCGAGCGGTACCTCGACACACCACAGCACAATGCGCAGGGCTATGAACTATCCGGTGTGCAGCACTGGCTCGATGGTTTGAAATCGCCGCTATTGCTCGTGCACGGCATGGCCGATGACAATGTGCAGTTCAGCAATTCTACCAAGCTGATGCCGCGTTGCAGGAGCGCGGCACGCAGTTCCAGTTGATGACTTATCCCGGTGGCAAGCACGGCTTGTCGACCCCGGCGATGCGTAAGCATGCGTTCCATGCGATCGCCGATTTCTTCGACGCGCAGGTGAAAGGTGTCAAAGTGGATAATTCCACAAAGTAATCAATGCACCCAGCGCCCGCCACGCCGGCGGCGCGGGTCTGCCGGATCATCTGCGGCAGCGGCGCGACCGGCCAACTCTTCCGTCGTTGGTGGTTGCTCCTGCCAGTAATGCGCGACCGCAGCGACCGCGGCCGGCATCTGCGCCAGACAGTCGTCGTATTCCTGCTCGTTCAACGGCGCGAAGTCGGCGTCGGTGGCGAAGACACCTTCTTCGACGGCCAACGCCATGATCGGACCGAGTAGTTCGGTCAGCTGCGAGTCCGCGCCCAGGCGCGCTTCCCACAGGCGCGCGCGCAGATCCACACCGCGCGAAAAACCTTCGCACCAGCCAAGCGCGCTGAGTGCGCTGTCGCCATCGTCGAGTTCGATTTCACCCAGGATCGGCTCGTAACTGTCGGTTTCGATTTCCAGCTCGACGTTCTCGTTCAGTCGCGCCAGTAGTTCGAGGATGCGCTTGCCTTCATCCGCGTCCGCGAACGGCGCATGCAGCACCTCCGGAAGCCATTCGTCCGGTATTGCGCGCTCCGGTCCGATCGCAATCGCGCTCAACATGCCGTGCACGCCATCGAGCAACAGCGCATCTTCACCGGCGTGTGCGCGCAGAAACAAATCGAGTTCTTCCAGTTCGGTATCGTCCAGCGACGCCGGCCAATCCGCTTCGTGAATAAAATCAGACATCGGATAATTCCAGAACGACCGGCGTGTGATCGGATGGCCGCTCCCAGGTACGCGGGGTGCGGTCGATGCTCGCGCTGCGGCAGCGCGCGCGCAGGGCATCGCTGACCAGGATCAGATCGATGCGCAGGCCCAGATTGCGGCGAAACCCGGCCTGCCGATAATCCCACCAGCTGTAGTGCCCTGCGTCCTGGGTAAACAGGCGGAAGCTGTCGTGCAGGCCAAGATCGGTGATCGACTTGAGCGCCGCGCGCTCTGGCGTTGAGCACAGGATCTGCTCGTGCCACGCGACGGGATCATGCACGTCGCGATCATCCGGAGCGATGTTGAAATCGCCCAAAACGACCATTTGTGGAAAACGCTGCAACTCATCCGCAAGGAACGCGCGCACTTTGGCCAGCCAGTCGAGTTTGTAGGCGAATTTTTCGCTGCCCATCGCCTGGCCGTTGACCACATACAGGTTGACGATGCGCACGCCGCCGACGGTGGCGGCGAGAATTCGCCGTTGCGGATCATCGAGTCCGGAGATATCGGTCACGTGTTCGGCAGGATCATCGCGCGCCAGAATTGCCACGCCGTTGTAGGTTTTCTGTCCGGAGAACACGCAGCGATAGCCGAGCGCGCTGATGGCGTCGAGTGGAAACTTGCCGTTCTCCATCTTGGTTTCCTGCAACGCCACCACGTCGGGCGCGGCGCCGCCGAGCCACTCGATGAGATGTGGCAGGCGCACGTTGAGCGAATTGACGTTCCAGGAGGCAATTTTCATGGGGTTATTCTAACAATACCGTTCGTGCTTCCTGCTTGCGGAGCAATGGGGTTTCCAAGGGGGAGAGGCGCAGCTCTCCCCTGTGTGGGGCAACGTCGCCTAGGCGGCCAAGCCATAACTGCGCAGCAAGGCCTCCGGCTGCGGTTCGCGGCCGCGGAACTCGACAAACGATTCCAGCGCCGGACGCGAGCCGCCGACGGCGAGGATGCTGCGCCGGAACGCGTTGCCGGCAGACGGATCAAGTGTGCCGGCTTCATTGAATCGGGCAAATGCATCGGCCGACAGCAGTTCCGCCCACAGATAACTGTAATACCCAGCCGCATAGCCGCCAGCGAAGATATGGGTAAAGCTGTGCGGCATGCGCTGCCACGGCGGCGGCGTGATCACCGCTACGTCGCGTCGCACCTCGGCGAGCAATTCCAGCGCGCGTGCGCCGCGCGCTGGGTCGTATTCCAGGTGCAGGCGAAAATCGAACAAAGCCAGCTCAAGCTGACGCATCAGGAACAGGCCGGCATGGAAATGCCGCGCGGCCTGCATGCGCGCGAACAAGTCATCCGGCAACGCCGCGCCGGTTTGCCAATGCCGCGCAAACAGATTCAGCGCCTGCTGCTGCCAGCCGAAATTTTCCATGAACTGGCTGGGCAGCTCGACCGCGTCCCATTCCACGCCGCTGATGCCAGCGACGCCCGGGTAGTCCACTTCGGTGAGCAAATGATGCAGGCCGTGACCGAACTCGTGAAACAAGGTGAGCACGTCATCGTGGGCTAACAGCGCCGGCTGGCCATCAAGCGGCGGCGCGAAATTGCAGGTCAGATACGCGATCGGCGGATGCGTGTCTCCACCGTCGCGAAAACGCGAGCGGCACACATCCATCCAGGCGCCGCCGCGTTTGCCGGCGCGGGCATACAAATCCACAAAGGCACCTGCGCGGACGCGTCCATCCGCATCGAGTACATCGTAGTAGCGCACGTCCGGATGCCAAGTTTCGACTCCATCGCGCGCGCGCAGGCTCACGTCGAACACGCGCGATGTGATCTGGAACAGGCCGTCGAGTACCGCCGGCAGTGGGAAGTAGGGCTTGAGTTCCTCTTCGCTCAGATTGAATTGCTGCAGGCGCAGTTTCTCCGCCGCGTAGCTTATATCCCAGGGTTGCAACGTGCTCAGATCTAGCTTGGTTGCGGCGAATTCACGCAGCTGCACCAGTTCGCGTTCGGCCACGGGTTTGGCGCGGCGAACCAGATCGTGCAGGAACGCGAGCACGTGCTCCGGCGTCGCCGCCATCTTTGTCGCCAGCGATTCCTCGGCGGCGTTGGCGAAGCCGAGCAAGGTCGCAGCCTCGTGACGTAAGCTAAGAATTTGCTCGATGCGCGTGGCGTTGTCGAAACGACCTGCGTGCGGGCCCTGATCCGATGCGCGCGTTTGATAGGCGGTGTATACGCGTTCGCGCAGACCGCGATCCTCCGCGTAGGTGAGGATTGCCTGCACGCTCGGCTGCTTGAGCGTGACCAGCCAACCATCGCGGCCGGCCTCCTGTGCGTACTGGCGCAACAGCGCGCGTTCAGCCTGTGGCAGGCCGGCCAGAGCGGTCTCGTCGAGCGGCTCGGACCAGGCCTCGCTGGCATCGAGCACCGCTTCCTCGAACTCGGTGGCCAGGCGCGTGAGCGTGTTGGCGATCTCGCGGAAGCGCGAGCGCGCCGGTTCCTCCAGCGCCACGCCGGACAGGCGGAAATCACGCAGCGCGTGTTCGACCAGAGTCCGCGCGGCTCGCGGCAAAGTGGAAAATTCCACATTATCTGCCACCGCCTTGACCGCCGCATACAACTCACGGTTCTGGCCAAGCTCGGCGGCGTGATCACTCAGAAGTTGCTCGGCCTGGGTGTAGACCGCGCGCAGGGCATCGGAATCCTTCACTGCATGCAAATGCGACACCGGCGACCAGACCTGCTCGAGGCGCGCTTCGAATTTCTCCTGCGGCAGCATCGTGTTGGCGAAGGTGCGCGGCGCGGCATCGGCCAGAAGGGCATCGATACGCGCACGATAGTCGGTGAGAAGCGTCTCGATCGCCGGCAGCACCTGCCCGGGTTCGATCGCGGAGAAACGGGGCAGCACGCTGTCAGACAGCAGGGGATTGGCAGTCGTCATCTGGGATTGGCCGGAAAGGAACTGCAAACTTGGTGCACGTCAGTCGGAAAATCAAGCTTTGCGTTCGGAGCCGAGCCGGATTGCGTTAGCATGTTGCGTTAGCATGCGCACAGCGCAGCGGCGAGGTTAGCGGTGAGCGATACAGCGGGCAGCGACGAACCCTTCGATGTGCGCAGCCTGTTGCGCGATCTGGAGCTGTTTTGCCATCTGGACGACGCCACCCTCAGCGAATTGGTTGGCGAGCTGGAATGGTTCGCGATGCCCGGTGGCGCGACTTTGTTCGAATACGGCGATGCTTCTGATTCGCTGTACGTTCTCAAATCCGGCAGCCTTGGCGCGTTCAAGCCGGATCAGGACGGTGCATTCCATCTGGACGGCGTCGTGGCTGCCGGAGAAACGGTCGGCGAGCTCGGTCTGATCGTCGATCAGCCACGCTCGGCCAGCGTGCGCGCGCTGCGTGATTCGGAACTGCTGAAGTTGTCGCGACGCGGTTTCGAGAATCTGGTGGCGCGACATCCTGAAGCGATGCTGGTCAGCGCGCGGCTCGCGGTGAAGCGCTTGATCACCCGTCACAGCGGCCCGCAACATTCTGCGCCGCGCACCTTCGCCATTCTGCCGCACGACGCCGGTGTGGATGCGCGCAGTTTCGCGCAGCAGCTTTCCGAGGCGCTGCAGCGTTACGGCGAATGCGCCTTGGTCGAGGCCGCCGCGGCCCGCGGCCAGACCAGCACGTGGTTCAGCGCGCTCGAGGCGCGCGTGCGCTACGTGTTGTATCTGGGCGACGTTGCCGATGCCGATTGGCGCGAACTCTGTGTGCGTCAGGCCGACTGCCTGTTGTTGCTAGCCAATGCCTGTGAGGTCGCGAGTGCCTGGCCGCAAGCGGCGTGCCTGGATGCCGAAAGCGCCCTGCACCGGCCGCGGCATATGGTGCTGTTGCATCGCGATGCCCAGATCGAGCCCGGCGCGGCCCTGCGCTGGCTGGCGCAGGTGCCGGGCGTGCGCCATCACCACGTGCGTGGTGGCAATGACATCGAGCGCGTAGCGCGCCTTTTGATCGGGCGCAGCATCGGCTTGGTGCTGTCGGGCGGCGGCGCACGCGGCTTCGCGCACATTGGCGTTGCGCGCGCATTGCGCGAAGCCGGCATGCGTATCGACTTCGTCGGTGGCACGTCGATTGGCGCAATCATCGGCGCCGGCATTGCCGCAGACTGGTCCGACGAGGAAATGTTCGACAACTACCGGCGTTCGTTCGTGACCGGTCGACCGTTGAGCGATTATACATTTCCATTTATTTCATTGGTCGCCGGCCGTCGTGTCTCGCGTCTGCTGCGCGAGGAATTCGGCGCGCGCGACATCACCGATCTGGCACTGCCGTTTTTCTGCGTCACCGCCAACCTGACGGCTGGCCGTGCCGAAACGCACTGCCAGGGGCCGCTCTGGTTCTGGCTGCGCGCCTCGTGTGCGATTCCCGGCGTGCTGCCGCCGGTCTTCCATCGTGGCGAGGTATTTGTCGACGGCGCGGTGATGAACAATCTGCCGGTGGATGTGATGCGCCAACAGGGTGTGGGCGAGATTGTTGCTGTGGATATCAGTGCGGATGATGTGCTGCATGCGGACGTGGAGGAATATGCCTTGCCGCCGTGGTGGACGCTGGCCTGGCAACGCATGTTTCAGCCACATAAACGGCCGGGGATTCTGAGCATCCTGCTGCGTTCGGGCATGGTCAATGCCGAAGCCGCCAGCATCGAGCGGCGCGCGCAGACCAGCCTGTTGCTGACGCCGCCATTGCAGGACATTGAACTGCTCGACTGGCACGCTTACGAACGCGCGATCGAGATCGGCTACCGACATGCCCAGGATATGCTTGGGCGTGCGGCGGCGCCGAGGGAATTGCCGTAGGAAAGTCTGAAAGTAGAAGTAGGGGCGGGAGGAGTCGCGCAGCGACGTAGCCCGCCCTTTGTAACGCAGGATAAAGAGATGCTCCCGCCATACTTGCTTTGCCGAGCGCGCCGGATCAGCCCCTATTTCCTCGAGCGCGGTAATCTATGAGTTTTTCCTCGACCTGTTCTAGCATCGGTTCGACTGCTTCGCGCGCCTTCTCGGCGGCATTCAGGCTGGTGAAGTTGACCTGTTCGCTCCAGCCCGGGCCCAGCATGCCGCGGCTGCCTACCGAGTACGCGTGCACGCCCAGATGCACGGTATACAACGTGGAACTCTGTCCGTAATAGTTCAGTTGTTGCGTGCCGACCGGGCGCGCGTTGATGAAGACCACGGCATCGACGCGACCATTGCCGGCCAGGGTTTCCAGGATGCGGCCGAAGTTCGGACGCTCGCCGCCTAGCAGTTGCGAGACGCGCGGTAACATATCCTGATTGATCAGGTGATAACCGTGCTTCGACAGCATTTGCTCGATCGCCTGTTCGGCCGGCTCTGACACGGCGCTATCACCGCCAGCAATCACCGCGACGGTGGGGATATGCGGCTTCGGTGGAGCCGCCACCGGCGGCGGTTCGGTGACGCGCGCCACATGCGGCGGCGGAGCGGCTTCGGCGGCCTGCGCGGCGGCCAGTTCCTTGAGCGGTTCCACTTGCGATGCGCGCGCAGCCGGACCGGGCACGGCATTGGTCGGAATCGGTTCCGCAGCGCTGGCAACGGTTGTGGCGGTCGCCGCATTGCTGGTCGCCGTCGGACTGGCGGCGCTTGCCACCACCGCTGGCGGTGTGGCTAGCGCTGGCGTCACAGCAAGGTTCGCTGCAGGCGCAGCCACTGGCGCAACGGTCGTGTTGCTAGCGCCGATTGTCGCCGCGGGCGTCGTTGTGCTGTTGGCCGTCGTCGCTGGTGCGCCGAGGTACGGTTGCAGGAACGGAATCCGATCGCGGAACGCATAAGCACCACCGCCAACACCAAGCAGCAGGATCGCAGCGATCGCCAAGGGCAGCGCACTCGATCGTTTTGAACCGTTCTGACTTGAATCGGTCTGACGCTGCAACACCGGCTCATGCGCCGACGCAGCCAGCAGCGGCTGCGCGCGCGGCGACGTCGACGCGTCGGTTTGCACGGGCAGCGGACGCGGCGTCGGTGTGGTACTCGGCAGTGGGCGTTGGCCGGAGACTGGCGTCTTCTGCCCGATCATGGTCGCGGCTGCGGGCGACATCTTGGTCTGCACCGTAATCGGCCCGCCCTTGGCAACCAGCGGGTATTTGGCCAGATCATCGACCAGTTCCTGACAGCTCTGGTAGCGCTCGGCCGGCTCCTTGGCGATCATCTTGCCGAGCATGCGCGAGAGTTCCGGATCGACTTCCGCGTTCAGCGAACGCACGTCGGGGATTTCGGCCTTGACCACCTCGAGCATGAGGCCCAGCGGCGATTCGTCGGTGAACGGCATGCGTCCGGCCAGGCACTCGAACAGGACGATGCCGAGCGAGAAGATATCCGAGCGTTGATCAACGGGCTTTCCCAGGCACACTTCCGGCGACAGATAGCCGGGCGTGCCGACAAATTCACCGGTGGAGGTAAGCTTCTTGGAGAAATCCTGCGTCTTCAGCGCGATGCCGAAGTCGGCGATCTTGACGCTGCCGCGGCTGGTGATCATCAGGTTGCCGGGCTTGATGTCGCGATGGATCACGCCCTTGTCGTGCGCTGTGGCCAGACCTTGCGCGGTCTGGTAGATGATCTTGGCGGCCTGCTCGGGCTTGAGCTTGCCCTCGTGCTTGAGCAGCGAGCCGAGGGATTCGCCATCGACGAATTCCATGACGAAGTAAGTCTGGCCGGCATCGTCGCCGATGAAGTATATTTGTATAATATAGGGGTCGTTGAGCGCGGCCATGCTGCGCGCCTCGCGCAGGAAACGCTCCTTCACGCTTTCGTCGTGGGCCAGCGAATCGGCCAGTACTTTGATCGCGACGTAGCGGTTGAGCGAAGTCTCGTAGCCTTTGTAGACCACCCCCATGCCACCGCGGCCGAGCTCGGCAACGATGTCGTAATGCCCCAGTTGTTGCTTCATGACCCACTCCGCAGCGCTGAGCGCCGGTTGACAAGTGCGCAAATACTACCACCGCACGCTGAATCGGCCCGTGCCGGATTTGGCAAGGGACAGGTCACGCCGTCGGCAAGATAAATGCCAAATGGATCACACTCCGTCGGCTGGGGACAGTTGTTGGTGTCATATTCAGCGCCTAGACTTGGTAGTTACCTCAAACAGGCGGCGAGATTTGCCCAGCGAAGACCTCCAGACGCCAATCCGGCGCGGTTCCACGTTGCACCCGCCCCTGTGGCTGGCCTGCGCGCTGGCCGTCTGCCTGGTTGCCGGCCTGCTTCGCGCATTGCTGCTGATCGCCCATGTTCCGCTGCTCGCGCTGGCCAACAGTTACGACGAAGTGCGCTATACCGCCTGCTTTGATCTCTACCCGGATCGACCGGACAGCATCGAGCCCACTCGCAACAGCCCGCAGGCGCCGTTCGCGCATTACCGCTTTGTGCATAACGACCAGCCCATGTGCTACTGGTCCAGCGAACTATTGGTTCAGGGCGCCGCCGTGGCGGTGTACCGTGGCCAACAGATTTTTGCGCTCAT
>JANXVS010000061.1 GCA_025351555.1 Pseudomonadota bacterium
TCACGACGGCGACAACGGCCACCGTTGAGAAAATATTGCGATTGACCATCGCGGCTTGCGGTGCGCTTGACCGAAATCTCGTTGTACTTGGCATATTCGCCGACGACGAGGCCGTCGGAATTGTCGAAAATCAATTCCACCGTCGCGCTACCGACCGGCTTGCGTCCGCCTGAGCCAGAGAAGATCACATCACTGAGCGCATCGCCGCGCAGGCGGCTGGCCGCACTCTCGCCCATTACCCAGCGGATCGCGTCGATGATGTTGGATTTGCCGCAACCGTTGGGGCCGACCACGCCGGTCATGTTGGTCGGCAGGTGAAGTACGGTCGGATCGACGAAGGATTTGAATCCGGACAGCTTTATTGTTGTCAGTCGCATTAAACGCATCTCGGGCGATCAGTGACGATCGCGTGGGTAAATCAAGGGAGTTGTCGGTGGCGGAGGCTTTAAGCTACCGTGGCGCCCCGCCATCGCGGGTCAGCCACTTCGCAGGAATTCTTCGGCCATGTCTACCGCGTCAAGCAAAACAGTTCCCGCCAAAACCCTGGAGACGTTTCCGAATCCGCAGCCGGAGCGGCAGTATACCATCCGCATGCGCATTCCCGAATTCACCTGTCTGTGCCCGAAGACTGGCCAGCCGGATTTCGCCACGCTGCATCTGGAGTATGTGCCGGACAAAACCTGCGTCGAGCTGAAATCGCTCAAGCTCTACATCTGGAGCTTTCGCAACGAAGGCGCCTTCCACGAGGCCGTGACGAATCAAATCCTGGATGATCTGGTCAAGGCCACTATGCCGCGATTTATGCGCTTGACCGCTGAATTCGGTGTACGCGGCGGCATCTGTACCACGGTTGTTGCCGAACACCGCGCGGCGCAGTGGTTACCGCCGGCGCGTGTGGAATTGCCGTAACGTCATTCCCGCGAAGGCTGGGATGACGGTGCTTGGCAAGGCGCTAGCGTTTCTTCTCCGCAACCGGTTTTTCCTCCGCGGCTGGCGGCACCGACCCCGCCGGATACTCGACCTTCGCCTGCTCACGCAGCTTTTCCAACCGCTGCTGACCAATCGTCAGTAGCATGCTGCGACGAATACCCGTCTTGACCTGCTCAAACGGCGGCGGCATGAATGGGTTGGCGATGCCCAAATGCACCACATGCCAGCCGAACTCGGTCTTGACTGGCACCTTGGTCGTTTCATCGTTCTTCATGTCGGCCAGCACTTTCGCCAGCGCCTGCGGCAACTGATTCAGGCGCACGCGTCCGAATGCCTTGGCTTGCTTGGCCTTGCTGCGCCACGCATCGAACACTTGCTGGAAGGGTTTTCCGGCAAGGATGTCGCCTTCGGCCTTGAGCGCATCGACCTCATTGGCAAACAGCAACTGACTGAAGTCGTACTCGAACTTGCCTGCTTGCCCGACTTCGGTATCGTATTGCGCCTTGAGCACGTCATCGCCAATCGGCGTCTGTTTCTCGAATGCGCCAACGGCGGCATCGGCGACACCCTTCAGGCGCGCGGCTTCAACGTCGGCATGAAATTGCGGGTCCGCAAAGAAGTTGTCGCGCTGGGCGGCCTGTGCCATGAGCACCAAGTCAGTCGTCAGTTTCAGCGCCTGCTCGCGCTGGTCGGGCTTGTCCAGATGCAGATTGTGGCTACGTGCGATCGCTTCGAGCAATGCCTGCGGCACCGGCGTGCCGTTGACCGTTTCGGCGACTTGCGAATCAACGGGGAACTGGATCACCCGGGTATCCGTGCCGCTCGGCGAGCAGCCGGCGACAGCGGCCATGCAAAATGAAAACACGCAAAGTGGAGAAACAAGCTTTTGCATTTCAGTCCTTGTGAACTTCATCAGGCGCACGCGCATCGAGTGCGAGCGCATGGATATCGGTCTGCATCATGTCACCCAACGCGGCATAAACGCGGCGGTGACGTGCGAGCAAGGGTTGCCCGGAAAACGCTGCGGCGATGATGCGCACACGGAAATGGCCATGTCCATCGCGCGCGCCGGCGTGGCCGGCGTGCTGGTGGCTTTCGTCCTCGATAAGCAATTCGCTCGGCGCCAACGCCTCGGTCAAGTGCGCGCGTATGCGTTCAATACGCCCGCCAGACTCGCTCACGGCAACACCTTGCGGAACGGGTGCACGCTGATCTGCTGATAGACGCCCGCAGCCATATACGGATCGGCATCGGCCCAAGTCTGCGCTGCGGCCAGATCGGAAAACTCGGCGACGATTAAGCTGCCGGAAAATCCAGCCGGGCCGGGATCCTCTGCATCGATCGCCGGAAACGGCCCGGCCAGCAACAGCCGGCCAGCATCGCGCAGCCGGTTCAATCGATCCAGATGCGCTGGGCGCGCGGCTTTGCGCTGCTCCAGACTGTCAGCATGATCAAGTGCGTAGATTGCGTACCACACAGAAATTCACCGAAGTTCAAACCTGCAATGGTAACGGAAGCGCGCAATCGTTGCGCGACTGGTCTTGGCGATGCGCCGGGGCCATGTTAGCGTGCGCGCGCATCATTCCTGCCTTTGCGGTCATGCTCGAAACACTCTACGTCAAGGATTTCGCCCTGGTCGGCGCCGCCGACTTAAGCTTCGATCGCGGCCTGACCGTCGTAACCGGCGAAACCGGCGCGGGCAAGTCGTTGCTGGTGGACGCCTTGCTGTTGCTCGCTGGAAATCGAGCCGACGCTGGCGTGGTGCGCCACGGTTGCGAACGCGCGGAACTCATCGCCGAATTTTCGCTCGGCGACGCCCCCGCAGCGCGCGCGTGGCTGGTATCGGAAGAATTCGATGACGGCGACGCCTGCCAGCTGCGTCGGGTTATTCGCAGCGAAGGTGTTTCGCGTGCCTGGATCAACGGTCGCCCGGCGACGTTGGCGCAAATGCAGGCGCTCGGGGAACGCTTGATCGAAATTCACG
>JANXVS010000133.1 GCA_025351555.1 Pseudomonadota bacterium
GCCTTCGCGTTTGAGCATGTCGCGCAGCATGCGCGCGCCGGCATACGGATGCTCCAGGTGCAGCTCATCGATGCGCCGCATCAACGCCAGATCAGCCCCGCTCACCGGCGCGGGCAGGTAGTACACGCTGCCGCGGCTGACACCAACCAGTTCGGCTTGGCGCGTGAGCGGAAGTTCATGTTTGCGGTCGATCATCGCTTTGCGCTCAGCAATCCCACTTTGTCGAGCGCGCCGGCTAAAAAATCTATCTCCAAGGCTTGCTGACCGATCTTCGCGTGCAGGGGTTTGATATCAACCACCGGCTCGTAGCGTTCGGCGCCGAATACATCGGCGGCGCCAGCTTGGAGCTGATTCTTCCAGTCGACAATCTGGTTCGGATGCACGTCATGCTGCTTGGCCAATTCGTTCAGAGTTTTCTCCCCGCGAATGGCGTCCAGCGCCACTTTCGCCTTGAATGTCGGTGAGTGGGTGCGGCGTGTTCTCTTTTTCATCTTCTGCTCCTCGTAAGGCGGGTATCATTGCCCGCGGGATGCAGAAATTCCACTTAACCGCCTGTGCAGATTTCTGGGGCCAGCTCTGACCTGCGCTACCCACGCCGCCGAAGGCAAAGTGATTTTCGTAACGGGCCCCTCGGGAGCGGGGAAGTCGACCCTCAAGAGGCATTTGTGCACCGAGCTTTACGGGCCCCGCGAGAAATGGGCAAACAACAAGGTGCTGCTGTGTTCGGTCCGCGCGACGAACAGTGAATCAGGCTACTTTTCCAGTAAGGATTTTTTTCACGTCTGTTGACCGGTTTGGATGATCCATTTCGTGGAAGTGCGACAGACATTGCAACCGCTGCCGTGGCCAATGGCGCGGGAACAGAGCTTCAGCAATTTCTCGCGGATCCGTTGTGGAAATCAATACGGGTGAGCATGACCGAAATGAAAATTCGGCGCGCATTTGAGTGTCTAGGGACAGCTCTCGGACTCAAGGCCATTTTGATCGACGAAGGTCAGAGCATGTGTCTCACGCATGTGAATCGCAGTCCTTCTGATCACCTGGAATCGCTCAAGTGCCTCGCCGAGGAGATGGGAATTCTGATATTCATCTTCGGTACGTACGATGTCCTCGAAATTTGGAACCACAGTTCCCAGTTGAACCGTCGTAGCCATCTGATTCATCTGCGTCGCTACGACCAGGAGGACGAGACGGACAGGGCGGCCTTCTATTCCGTGTTGAGAATGTTCGGAAACACGATGGATCTTGAGGATTTTCACACGCTCGGAAAGCACGCAGAAGAAATCCATGACTGGACATATGGCGTAGTCGGCGAGGTGAACGCCCTTTTTGAACGCGCAAGCATTCTTGCTTCTGCAGAAGAGGCGAAGAAAATTGCATGGACGCACATACGGCAAGCTGCCTACAACCCCGCTCAGCTCAAGCGCCTTGCTGATGAAATTGCAATTGGCGAGGCTCGGATCCGCGGGGAAAAAATGCGTCCTACCAGCAGCGGAACTACGAGCAAGGTAACGCCGCCGAAGGGTCGCGGACGGCGGCCGGGCAAACGCAATCCGATTCGCGATCGCTGCGGCAAGCGCGCGTGACAGTACTCGCGCCGCTCACCCTGGACGGCGTTGGGACGCCACTCATCGAATCGGTGGCGTCCTATTTTCTGCGCCTGACATCCACCCATCAGGTCCGCCCTGGCCAGCTCACGCAGGTCGTTTGCAACGAGTCAAAATACCTGCGCATGCACGAGCTGGATCCGCAACTTCGATGGCGCGCGCTGTATCCTGCCATGCTGTGCTCGTATTCTTCTCAAACCGAGGTGCTCGTGCGGCGGCTCGAAAAGCTCACCGGGCAGAGCAATCTCGCACACGGCACGCTCCTCAGGCTGCGCGAGAATCTTTGCCGAAACCAAACTGGTGCGATTGCGGAACGGCGCCGCTGGTGCCCGAAGTGCTATTCGACTCAGTCGCCGCATATTCCCGAGCCACTCGTGTGGTTAATGCCCCTGATCACGCGCTGTCCCGTTCACGACGTCCCGTTGGACGATGCATGTACCTATTGCGGGGCGAGCCAGCTACCTTGGCGAACAGATGACGCACGACGGTACTGCCACAAATGCAGGCGGCCGCTAACAGCGTGTCGCAGCCTTGATGCTCGACCGACAGCGTGGCAAACGTGGTGTCAGATAGAAATGCTGCGCATCGTCGAACACATAGCTTCACCGGACTCGTCGGAGTTCTGCACTGGGGCTATGAGGACCTTCTTTACCTCTCTGCCGCCGCCAAAGAGTGGAGTCTGCGGACCCACAGCACACGGTCGACTTATCCGACAAGTGCGGGACGACCTTTC
>JANXVS010000185.1 GCA_025351555.1 Pseudomonadota bacterium
CGGCGGCGGCGTAGGCGGCGGCGTAGGCGGCGGCGTAGGCGGCGGCGTAGGCGGCGGCGTAGGCGGCGTCGGCGTCGGCGGCGGCTTTTCTCGCGCCAGCCAAATCCACGATTGACTCACACTCCAGAGCCGCAGATTCCAGCGCGGATTTGTGTGCCGGAGTCAATGCCCCGGCAGCGCGCAATGCTATGGGGAGAATAACTTGTACGGTTTTGACCGCTGTGCGCTTTGCAAACTCGCGCTGGTCGATCGTGTCACTACCAAGCTGCGCCACGGCAATAGCGCGCAGTCCCTTAGCCCGCGCTTGGTCAGACGACCAGCGCGCATCGTTTAGGCGGATTTTATACGCCCGCACCGCAGAGCCTACGCACTCCGGATCGTCGCCGTGCGGCATTCCCAAAGCGAAGCAAACAGCGGCTTCTACGCACATCTTTCCAAGCTCTGGCGTACCTATGCCAGAACACAGTCCGGCGTCCACCACTTCGAGCACTTTGCGTGCATGGCGTTTTGTCAGTTTGATAGTGTTCATGCTGCACCCGGCGCAGGATCGAGCAACGAATGCGGGTCGGTAATTCCCGCAAACCCATCCGCCGCGCGCTGCCCCACCACGATAGCCCGCGCCAGCGAACCGTGCTTGTCGTAGTGCTTTCGCGCCGCGATCAGGCATTTATCAGCGGCGATGAAATCCAACTTACGGCTATCGCAACGCTGGCGAACTGCGGCGACGAGTTTTGCAATCGGGTGATCGTGAAGGGTCACCGGCTCTGCGTGAGAATGTTGAGTTAGGGTCGTCACTGGTGTTCTCCTAGTTGCCGTCGAAAAATTTGCCACACTCGTCGCTCTCGTACTCTCGATCATCGGCAGCAGACTTGATCGCAGCTTCCACACGCGCCACAGCGATGCGGTCGGCCTCTTGTTCGATCCACTGAGCGTGCTTCGTGGCCCATGCCTTGCGCATCCTTTTGGCTGCCGAAACCACGCCTTCCGGCGATGAGAGCAGTAGGCTAAACATCCACTCAGCGCCGTCCGAGTTAGTAGCAATGAACTCGGTCAGGTCGCAGTTGTCCGCGCCATAGGTCACGCGCTCGTAAGCCTGTTCGCGGTCGTCGTCCGTGGTTTCGATTTCGGGGTCGTCGTCGCGTCCTGAGTTACGGAACGGCGGATCGCCGATGTAGCCCAGAGCGGCGCTCATGACAGCACCTTCATGTTTTTCCGAAGGACGCTGATCCTTCCGGCAGCCTCAGCGTACTCGCACAACCGGATCAGGCTACGCTCGGAGTATCCGTCGTCATTTTTGCCTGCGCATAGTTCGTCCATGTTTTTAACGAAAACGGAATCGTACCCATGGACAAGCGCCCACACCGCGGCGGAGTTCATTCCGTATCTCCATCCAAAAACATTGCATCGCCTAGCGCAATTTCCGCTTCCTTCGGAGTGCAGCCGTAGCCGCGCGGGCCTTCCTCTTGCCCATCTACATACGCAACCCAGTCCCAATTGCGGTTAGGTGTTGGCTGCAACGTCATTTCGGTGATGATTTTCATGGCGATGGCGCTCATGACAGCACCCCGCGACGGATTAGAGTATTGGCATATACGCAGACAATCTGCATATGCTGATTAGCTGCCAATTCGGGCATCTTTCGATCATTGCGGATGCGCTGAACCGCACCAGCAACGCGCATAGCGTTGACTGCGATGTCATGCGGGGTTTGCTCTATGTTGTACACGGTGGCGCTCATGACTGCACCTGCGGATCGGTTTCGTTGATCCACTGAAACAAATGGCGTTCTTCATGCGTCCATGACGCATCAATGTTCGCCACCAGCCACCGGTCAACTGCGACGGCCTCATCTTTTGACAGCGCTTGAAACGCTGCAACGATGGCGCGTCCGTTCGCGTATGACGCAAGTAGGAACGCTGGCCGGAACGGCGTGTGCATTGCGGCGCTCATGACAGCCCCCGCATCATCCGAATACCAATCCCGATCAGCAGACCGGCGACGGTGCCGAACGCGGAACAGCACACAATCGTGATTAGTTCGCTCTTGAGGGCTTGTAGGGTGTTGGCGTGCATTGATCGCTCCCGGTGATGTGGGAGCAAGCCTAGCATTGCGCTAGGCCTATGTCAAGCGTTTTGCTATACCAGTTGCCTGGCAGCTTGCTCGACTGCATTAGCCTAGCGACATGCTTGACGAAAGCCTAGCCTAATGCTAGGCTGCGTCGCATGGACTTGAAAACCTATATATCCGACACCCAGCGCCGCGCTGACTTGGCTGCCGTCGTCGGCACCATTCCTGATTACCTCTACCAGATCGCGACGCATCGCCGGAAGGCTTCGCCGAGGCTCGCTATAGACATTGAGGCGGCGACGACGCGGCTCGGCCCTGAGCGCGTCAGCAAAGAATCGTTGCGCCCCGACATCTGGGGCGACCCCGCGCGAGAGGCAGCTTAATTCATTTGTAGTTTTTTGCCGCATTGTGGAATGTTGTACTTGTTTTTGGGGAACCAATGGGAACGATTCATCCCACTAATTCCGCTCATCGCACCAGCTAGGAAGCTCCCATGAGCCTCACAGACGACGAACGCGAATGCCTGATAGCCATCACCGGGCAACTTTCCGCGCAAGGCACTACAGCAGTCAGGCGCTATTGGTGGGCGGCAATGAAGGCGCTGATTCACGATCGTTCGCCTGAGCAGATTCAGCGCATGGAGATCGCGAAGGGACTCAGGGCAGCCTAACGCATGTATACGAAAGTTTTCCGCGCGATGTACGAAGGAACTCTTGCCGATAATTGGCAAGCCTTGGTTACCTTTCAGCAGCTCCTGATTTTGGCGAATGACGATGGCGTGGTAGACATGACCATTGCCGCCATCCATCGCATTACCAGCATCCCTGTCGAGATCCTCGAAGCTGGAATCAAGGTGCTCGAAGCGCCTGATCATGGTTCACGAACACCAGACATGGAAGGTAAGCGCATATCCAGGCTGGACGAGCATCGCGACTGGGGATGGTTCCTGGTGAACTTCGCGAAGTATCGCCAGATGGTCACGCGAGAGGAAAAGAAAGAGGCTGACCGCGCGCGTATTCAAGCCAAGCGTGAGGTTGAAAAATCTAACGTTTACAATGATGTCGCGGATTGTCGCAACATGTCGCAACATGTCGCAGCGTGTAGCAGTACGTCGCAGGATGTCGCGGATGTCGCACACATAGACTTAGACTTAGACTTAGACTTAGAAAGAGCAGAAGCATTAAAGCCCGAAGATAAATCTTCGGTTGTCGCCAGCAAGCCGGCGACGCCTACCTGCCAACAATCCGAAATCGTGAGCCTGTATCACGAACTCCTGCCATCGCTGACCCGTGTTCGCGATTGGACCCCAGAGCGCCAAGCATACCTGCGCAAGCGCTGGTCCGAGAAAACCGAACGGCAATCGCTCGAATGGTGGCGGACGTTCTTCGGCTACGTGGCTGCCAGCGATTTCCTGATGGGTCGAGTGAGCAGCCGTGATGGCCGCGCTTTCGAGTGCGACTTGGAATGGCTGGTACGCCCGAAGAATTTCGTGAAGGTCATCGAGGGAAAATACGAAAACCGGGGAGTTGCTGCATGAGCCGTATCGACTCCGAAGCTGCGGTTATTGGCGCCTGCCTGATTGACCCGCAAGCCTACTGGCGCGTGGCGGATATTCTGGGCGCGGATGATTTCGCCAGCGATGCGAATCGTGCGCTCTGGGGCGCGATTTGCGGGCTTCGCAAGGCTGGGGTCGATGCGGACTACGTGACCGTGGGCGAGCGCCTTCCTGAGCTTGCTGGTGAGGCTTTGAGGCTTGCAAACGCCACGCCCGGATCGTCCAATGTTCGTGGCTACGCAGAATGGGTTTTGCAGGCGGCAACCGAGCGCCGCGTCCAGTCCGCAGGGCAGAGGATTGCAAAGCTGCGCGGTGCCGACTCGCTGGCAGAAGCGCAGCGAATCATGGCGACGTGCCAGCCCCGCGCCATGTCTGCCGTGCGACCCATGCGCGACTTCCTGCGGGACAGCGTGGCGATCATGCAGCAGCGCTGCGACGCGCAGGAACTTCTTACCGGAGTGCCCACATCGCTCGGGTGGCTAGACGAACAAACCTCGGGCTGGCAAAAGGGCGATCTGATCATCCTGGCCGCGCGCCCGAGCGTCGGAAAAACGGCGCTTGCGTTGCAGTGCGCGATCCACGCTGCGGTGATGAATTACCCGGTATTTTTTGCATCGCTTGAGCAGTCCGGCGCGCAGCTTGCCGAGCGCGCAACGGCGCACTTGGGCAACGTCTCGCTGCAACACATCACGCAGCCGAAGCGGATCGAAGAACATGAGTGGGTTGGCATCGGTGACGCACAAGGCGTGCTGAGCAAGATTCCCATGTTGATTGACGAAACGGGCGCATTGACTGTTGACGCAATTTGCGCGCGAGCACGACAGGCGAACGCAGACAAACGATTGGGCCTGATCGTCATCGATTACCTGACGCAAATCACGCCGCCCAAGGCGGACAAGATGGCCGATGCAATCCAAAGCATCACGCGATCGCTCAAGGCAATGGCGAAAGAATTGGCCGTACCGGTGATGTTGCTGTCGCAGGTGAACCGCGAAGGCACCGAGCGCCCAGTGCTGAAAAACCTGCGCGACTCCGGCGCGATCGAGCAAGACGCGGACGTGGTTATTTTTCTGCACCGACCGGATGAAAGCAATCGCGGATTGATCGAGCTAATCGTTGCCAAGCAACGCAATGGCCCGGTTGATTCAACGTGGCTGCATGCGGCGATGGACAAGATGCGATTCACGCAGACGAATGACAGGCCAGCATCAAGGACTGTGAGTAGTCGAGGCTTCAACACATTCGCCGACAGGAGTGCTCAAGCATGACCATCTGGCGCGACCCGAAACCGAAGAAACTGGACACGGAGCTAGAGCGTATGGCGTTTCGGTTCGCCGTCGAGTACGTGCTGGTTTCGCGCCGATACGGCAGGCCAGCGCCGTTGGATATGCGTGTGCAGCGGGAACGGAATAAGTATCTATTGCAGGTTGACGGAGTGACATCGCAGTGAACTATCAAAGTTTCGTAGCGCGCAAATTATCGTGCGTTCCTAGCACCGGACTCAATGGCACAGAGACTATTCCTGATGGCCTGTTTCCGCATCAAGTTGACCTGGTGCGATGGGCGCTGAAGCGTGGCCGCGCTGCTATTTTCGCCGATACTGGTCTGGGCAAGACGCGCATGCAACTGGCGTGGGCGAACGCGGTGCATGGCGCAACGAATCTGGACGTGTTGATTCTAGCTCCGCTGGCTGTTGCCGCGCAGACAACTGCGGAAGGCGTGGATATCGGGGTACATGTGACGCACTGCCGAGAAGCAGCGGACGTGCGTCCTGGCATCAATATCACCAACTATGACCGATTGCATAAATTCAATCCGGCATTGTTCGGCGCGATCGTTCTGGATGAGTCAAGTTGCATCAAGCATCACGATACAAAAACATTCGCCACGTTGCTCGAATCGTTCCGCGATACGCCATTCAAACTCTGCGCGACTGCTACCCCGTCTCCGAATGACTGGACGGAGCTAGGCACGCATGCGGAGTTTCTGGGCATATGCACGCGGTCTGAGATGCTGGCGGAATACTTCATCCACGATGCGGCAAAGACGCAGGACTGGCGGCTCAAAGGACACGCCAAGCATATTTTCTGGCAGTGGGTATCGACGTGGGGAGCGATGGTACGCAAGCCGTCAGACCTTGGGCACGACGATTCCGCGTACATCCTGCCGCCGCTGAATGTGCAAGACCACATCGTCAAATGCTCGGGATATCAGGTTGAGGCAGGGATGTTGTTTGCTCTTGAGGCATCGAGCCTGAGTGAGCGCCGCGCAGCACGAAAGGGAAGTTTGACAGAGCGTGTAACCGATTGCGCCGCGATGGTAAACGCCAGCGCCGAGCCGTGGATCATCTGGTGCGATTTGAACGCTGAGGCCGATGCGTTGCGTGTAGCAATTCCTGGCGCAATTGAAATTCGCGGGCCGGATAGTGTTGACCTGAAAGAATCAAGGCTTGCTGACTTTGGC
Organism: Pseudomonadota bacterium; assembly: GCA_025351555.1. Lineage (GTDB taxonomy): Bacteria > Pseudomonadota > Gammaproteobacteria > Xanthomonadales > Rhodanobacteraceae > Rudaea. The sequence continues at coordinate 6,086 of JANXVS010000185.1, forward strand.
GCTGGCAAGATTCGAGTGCTGATTACCAAGCCTTCTATCGCCGGATGGGGCGTTAATTGGCAGCATTGCGCGCGCGTTGCATTCGTCGGCGTCACTGACAGCTTCGAGGCGTATTACCAAGCCGTGCGTAGATGCTGGCGGTTCGGGCAAACACGTCCAGTGGACGTGCATCTTTTTGTCAGCGACATGGAAGGCGCTGTGCTATCGAATCTACATCGCAAGGAAAAAGAAGCGCAGCTAATGGCTGAGTCATTGTCAGCCGAAACGCGCGCGGCAGTGAATGCCGAAGTGCATGGATCAATCCGCAAAACAAACCCATATCAGCCGCGCGAGTCTATCAAGGCTCCGTCGTGGCTAAAAACGGAGGCCGCATGAATTGCTTGGATCAAACAATTGGCGAAAACTTCGCCATGTATCACGGGGACTGTGTGGAAGTTCTACGTTGCTTGCCCGAATCAAGCGTGGACTACTCTATTTTCTCCCCGCCATTTTCCAGCTTATACACTTATTCAAACTCGGCGCGCGACATGGGGAATTGCCGCAATGATGCGGAGTTCTTCGAGCACTTCTCGCACCTGATAACAGAGCTTCGCAGAATCATGAAGCCGGGGCGAGTGCTGAGCTTCCATTGCATGCTTTTGCCGACAAGCAAAGATCGCGATGGTTATATCGGCCTAAAAGATTTTCGCGGCGACCTGATCCGCGCTTTCCAGTCGCAAGGTTTCATCTATGCGAGCGAGGTTTGCATCTGGAAAGATCCAGTGACGGCAATGCAGCGCACGAAAGCGTTAGGACTTCTGCACAAGACCGTTCGCGGAAACGCCAGCATGAGTCGGCAGGGTATCCCTGATTACCTTGTGACGATGCGCGCGCCAGGAGAGTGCGTGGATCGTGTCACACATGACCCGGCGCAATATCCTGTAGATAAATGGCAGAAGGTTGCGTCTCCTGTATGGACAGATATAAACCCTAGCGAAACGCTTCAATTCCGCAGCGCTCGGGAACACGACGACGAACGGCATATTTGCCCGCTGCAGCTTGAAGTCATCCGACGTGGCGTTGACCTTTGGTCAAATCCAGGCGATGTGATTCTGTCGCCATTCGCGGGCATCGGAAGTGAGGGATATGTCGCGATCGAGATGGGTAGAAAATTCATAGGTGCTGAATTGAAGGCCAGCTATTACCAGCAAGCCGTACGCAACCTGCAATCGATTGGAGACCAGTCGCTATTGTTCGGGAGCGCTGCAGCATGATCGCAAGAGGCGAGCAACTATCGCACGCGAAGCTAAACTCTGATCGCGTGCGCGCCATCCGTTCAAACCCGCGCGGCTGGCCTGCGCACCGATGGGCGCGTGAATTCGGCGTGCATGTGCGAACGATTGACGCGGTGTGCAGTTTTAAGAATTGGCGGCACGTAAGGTGAACAAAGCGCGTTGGGAAGAAATGCTAAGCGAGGAGCAGCGCCGACTGCTCAACGCGGCATGCGGCGACTTGGCGCGCTGCATGAAATGGTACGGGTTCGCTTTGGACAAAGACGATTGGCGTCACTTCCTTAGCGGCACGGTGAAGGGTTTCCGCATGATTCCTGGGATCAATCGCGGGGAAGGCGCGCCGGGATTTGTAATGCTTGGCGCGTCTAGCCTGAGCCTGAAAAAACACGAATGTACAGAAGCAATCAGCATTGCGTTCGCGCTCGGCGATGCCCCGTGGGAATACGACCCGTCGCAGACAAAACGGGTTAGCTGGTGCGACACGGTTATGTTGGCGCGTGGGTTCAATCCGAGCGACTTCAATGCTGCGGAAGCCGCATGAGAACGCTCAACAGCCGCGCCATCGACGACGACGAATTAGCATGGCTGCGGGACGTTAAAAGTGTGCTGTGCGCTTTCTGCAACGCCAGCGCGCCGACGGAAGGGCACCACGCATGGCAAGGGCTGCATTTTATGACGATCAGCGCCTGCCATGACTGCCATGATGCGCGAGTGTGGAACATCGGCGGCATGACGGAAGCCGAGGCCGTAAATGAAACCATTCGCCGTGTGCTGGCGTTGCGGGCAGGCAAGCCGGTAATCGTCGATCACAAACCGATGGCCCGCAGATCGCCAACGGCGCGGCCTGAGAAAGTCCTTAAGGGGAAATACGCATGACCCTTCCACCGAACAAGAACAAAGTCACCTATGCGCCGCGAACAGGCCGGACGCAAACGATCCTGCACGACTCCAATGCGGCTATCCGCAGAACTGAATTTATCATCCCGATAAAAACCGGGCGTGGGCAGAACGATCGCGAGCATCACATGGCACGCTATCGCCGAACGTCGGGCGAGCGCGAGGCGGCGTGTCTTTTAACGCGCACGCAAATACATCGCAACGCGCTGCCGTGCGTTGTCACGCTCACGCGAATATCTGCCGGAACGCTAGATGCGCACGACAATCTCAAGGGCAGTTTGAAGTCAATTTTGGATGGGATTGCCGATGGTCTGGAGATCAAGGATAACGACCCGCGCGTGACATGGCGCTATGCGCAGCAAAAATGCACACGCGGATATTTTGGCATTCGGGTGCGCATCGAAACGTAGTGATCACGCGACGAGTGAGGGGGATTTAAAAATGAGCGTAGACGAATTGCTGGGGCGGCTTGAGCCGACCGGCCCGAAGTTCGACATCGGCAGGGGTGGAATCCCGCAGCTCACGCCGCAAGACATCGCTGCAGCGCTTGGGATGTGCGAGGACAAGTTCGCAAGGGCGATGCGTGTATGATCGTTAGAATCACGGAGCAATGAGTGGAACTCGAAGCGCTGCTGCTGAACGCGATGCTTGAAGCTGGCGCATCGTCGTCACTGGCACGAGTTCACGCGGCAGACTTCGCTGCGTTGATCAGTCCGAAGATCCAGCGCGAAAACGACATGCGAGTTGCGCGCGCAATGTTCGGCACATGGTCTGCGGAAAAGGTTGCGGAGGCGGCGCATTGCTGCCGCGCCACTGTCTACAACTGGAACAAAAGAAAATCTAAAGCAGGGGTAGCGGCGTAGACACTTGGCCGCGTAGCCTGTACTTCCGAAAGTAGCGGACTCTGACCGCACACGATAGGGGAAACCCCCAAGTTAGCGCAGGACGCCAAGGGACAAGGAAGTCCCGCCTTTACTTTATCCACGGAACGGGGATCAAGGATGAACGAGTATGATGCCGTCTTTTCGACGGTCAAGTTTTACCAAGGCGCAGCAGCCTCGCCATGTCACAAGGCCATTGCACTAACCACGGCCAAGTTTGACCGGCACTTTCCGGGTTGGCCCCTCTATCGGCGGCTGGTGATCGGGGATGACTTGCTGGATCGGCAAATCAAGGCGTTTTTTCTCGGTGCGGCGCGCAAGCTGTCACGGGCGCGAACACGAACGGGGCGGGAATACATCGGGATGAATACACGCGGCCCCTGGATTCGACAGGCCGGGCTAGACGCAATGGATTATGTATTGTTCGGCAAATACGCCGAGGGGTTGCACGAGCGCGCCAATCGCTTAGGCGTTGCGCACAAGACCTATCAGAAAATCCGCGACCCGATTGCATTGGGGATTCGGTTCGGACTGGATCAATGGATAGGCGAGTGCCATGCAAACTTCAGCATGCTGCTGGACAAAATGAAGTTGGGTATTTTTGATAGCGTATGATGGATATGTGGCCAAATAAAGCGTCACACCTCCCGCCGCCTCTACCGAAACCAACTTTGCGACGTAGATCGCCGGCAAGCTCGAAACAGCGGGAACCTTTTCACGCCATGCGCTTGACGCCTCAAGGCGTAGCAGCCGACGAGCGATGGCACCAATGCGCGTGAAGCTGGACGGATATTCGATACCCAGTGCGCGAACCCAGCCAAGAATAGGCAATGAACGCCAGCGTTCGTAAATTCGACACAGGGGCTACGCGCGAGGCGAAGTTGCGCCCCAAGCCCGACCATGTGTCGGGCTTTTTAGTTCAGGCGCTGGTTATACCACCAGCCATTCTGGGGTGGTGTAACTCATGTTTCAGGGGACGGTAATGCAGACGAAGCTCGGTTCGTTCGTCGAGGCATGGGCAAATATCGCCGTTGGCTTTTCTGTCAATTGGTGCGCGAACATGCTGATCCTTCCGCTGTTCGACTTCCATGTCAGCGCTGCCGTAGCCTTTCAGATTGGCTTGTGGTTCACAGCCGTCTCGTTGGCGCGGCAATACGTGTTGCGGCGCTGGTTCAATGGGCTGCGGTTCTTCGAGGCCAAGAAGTGAAGGCGACATTGCCGGACGACGCCGCTGCGCGTAAGGCGGTGCCACTTGCGCAGGGCTTGCTCTACTACTTCCCGGCGGCATTGTGCGCTGTTGCTGCTGTCAGCAAGAGGGGCAATGACTAGCACAATCCAGGCCAGCCGATGCACCACGCACGCGGCAAGTCGATGGATCACGCGGACTGCATACTGCGCCATCTAGCGGACGCCGGTCTGGTCGACAATGACGGCATCCGTCATAGCGCAAAGGTCGCGTGGCGAGCACTGGCGCTGCTGCAAGAGGAGCTTGAACGCGAGGAAGGCGTACCGCTTCCGCGCAACGCGCGTGCGCCGGAGAGTAACCAAATCAAGCCGGATACTGACATTCCGGCAGATAGCGCGGATGCCGTAGTGCAGGCGTACCTTCCGCCGGGATCGGCTCCGGGGGAAGAATGAAGTCGCATATAAGCAACTTTATCCGGATAACGGCTCTTTTATGAGCCAAAGTCTGGGGAAGCCCACTTCGATAACTATGCCTTGTAACCGCAAGCATACGGACGACGAACTGCTGGCGGCATTGAAGGAACACGGGAGCATAGCCAAGGCGTGCGCAGCCGTTGGGATTGACAGACGCGGCTTTCAGCGTCGGATCAAGGCGCTACGCGCACGCGGTTACGCGCCAGAGTTTGACCAGACGCACCCTGTACCGGAAGGCCAGCTCGTTGCAGGCGTCTCGACCCTGTACGTTGACGGCCAGCTCAAGGCTCAGTGGGTCAAGTCACGAACTGATCTGGATCAGTTGCGTGATGCGATGCTGGAATGCGTCAAGGCGATGGCCGAAGATGTACGCGGGCTGGCCAAGCCGGTGCGTGCGCCGCGGGAAAGCCTAGCGAGCAGCCTGTCCGCATACCTGATCGGCGACGCTCACTTCGGTTTGTACGCTTGGAGTGAGGAAGCAGGCGAGGATTTTGATACATCGATTGCCTCAGCGGATTTGCGTAAGGCGATTGATCTGCTGGTGGCTGGTGCGCCGGCGAGTAAGACAGGCTATCTGGTGGATGTTGGGGACTTCCTGCATGCCGACAGCCGGCGAGCAGCAACACCGCAGAGCGGGAATCAGCTGGACGTCGATACCCGTTTCCAAAAGGTCATCCGCGTCGCGCTGGAAGCGCTGAAATACTGCGTAGGCCGCATGCTGGTGAAGCACAAGCGCGTTCACCTGTTCGTGAGACCGGGCAATCACAACCCGGATGCAGCGGGCTGGATGGCCCTGGTGCTGTCGGCTTACTACGAGCGCGACAAGCGTGTCCTGGTCGAAATGTCGCCGGCAGAATACGTCTATGCCCGGTTCGGCTCAGTGCTGATCGGCATCACGCACGGTGATCGCGTCAAGATGCAGGAACTTCCTAGCATCATGGCGAGCGATCGCGCGGTGGATTGGGGCGAGACAAAGCACCGTTATTGGTGGACAGGACACATTCACCACACGACGCACCAGGAATATCGCGGGTGCTTCGTGGAATCGTTCAACACGTTGGCTGCCTCGGACGCATGGCATCGCGCCAGCGGCTACAGGTCGGCGCGGCAGATGCAGCGGATAGACATCGATGCCGAGCACGGCATTTACGCACGCGGCTTGGCGAACATCGGAATGTTGAGGGCTGCCACATGAGCGCCGACGAGGAAGCTGCCCCGGAAATCGAGTTTTACTAGCCCGAGCCTATTTCACTGGGCGATGGCGATATTCTGATCTTCGACCCGCAGGCGTTCGCCGAGAAATACGGATGCGCTGAGGGTTTCGTCATGGTCAAAGATGGCGGCGTATATGTGCTAGACGACGAAACCGGAAAGATACGCAACGTCGAAACGAAATCTAAACCTCGGGGCGAACTTCGCGCCGTCAAGTAGTCTTAAGTGGCGCGATTTCTTCTTAAGCGGCGCGATTTCTTCTTAAGCGGCGCGCAATCGTCTCACGCCGTGACTCTCGGATCGATCCGCCTCCCCGGACAAATGAGCGCAGCCGATGGGCTGCGGCGGCGACTCACAATTAGGAGAAACGCATGAGCACGCAACCCGAGCGCTTCGATACCTTTTCTGCGGCATTGGCCGCTTCGTTTGCAAGTGGAACGCTGCCGGAAGCCAGCCCTGAGTTGCTGGCTTCGCTCGTCGGCGATCCGGTCGTGTCTCCCCCTGCGCCTAATGGCACGGACTCACCCGATGCGCACGGACAAGTCGCTCTGGATAGTCTCGACAGCTCCTGGAGTGGCTGGCGTCACAACATCGCCGAGATTGCGAACGGTGATCTGTCAGACGATCAGCGCGGCCAAGCGCAGGCGAATCTGAGCCATGCAAATGGCGTCTATACCGTGGGCCTCATGCGCTTTATCGGAACATGCTACGCATCAAGCGGCTCGAAGGTCGATGTCCACAATCGGATTGCGAATACGATCAGCTGGCCAGATGTCGTCCACAACTTCCACGACGTGGATTACAACCTCGGCACCGTCCAGGGCGTACACGATTGGTGCGTGAAACTTGGTCACCCGCCTGGTGCGAATCCCAACGCAACGCCGTTCCCGCATCCGGGCGGCTAACGATGAGTTTCGACTTGACAATCACGCTCGGCAATGTGCTTACATTACTGACGTTTGCTGGTGCGTTTGTTTTGTTGTTGGTTCGGCACCGTGACGCACTGGCCGAAGTCCGGGCGGCGAGCAAGAATCGCTGCGACCTGCTAGAGCAGGCGCACGACTTCCTCAAACAGCAGATGGCTGACGATCGGGCGCGGTCTGACAGCCATTGGCGTGAAGTGAAAGAAACGCTGCAACGCATCGACGGCAAACTTGACGCCAAGATGGACAAGCCTGACTAATGTGGCTCCTCTCGCTCCTATTCGTGGCGTGGATTTTCTGCGTCATGTGGGCGCTTGTGCGTAGTGATTACAAGCAATTCAAGGAAGACGAACAGGGTAAGGACGACTACAACGATCCTGAAACCTGGGGAACGTAATGAAACTGAATCGCTGGATCTGGCTGCTGCTGATATTCGCGCTGGTGGCCGTAACGGCCAAAGTCATGGCGCAATGCCTGATTCCGTACCCCGATAAGCTCCGGGACGGCATAGCGGCGGTAACGCTTTATGGCAAGGTTTCGGACGAAGCGGCGGCCACGCTGATTGAGCAGATACAGGCCGCGAACAAGGAAAATACCAGCAAGCCAATCCTGCTCTACATCAATTCGCCGGGCGGTTCCGTGCTCGCGGGCGGTCTGATAATTGATGCGATGGAGGCTAGTCGTCGCCCAATTATCACGGTGTGTACGTCGGCGTGTATCTCGATGGCATTTTATGTTTTCGAGCATGGCAGCAAACGACTGATGCTGCCGCACAGCTTGCTCATGGCGCATGAAATGAGCGCCGGAGTCGATGGTGATCTGGGTCACATGGAATCGCTGGTTTAGGTGCTGGTGCGTCTGAGCGCACGTTACGAAAAAGAAACCGCTGTACTGGCACAGATCACCGATCCTGAATACCGGGCGCATATCGCGGCGAATTGGTGGCTGCTCGCTTCGGAAGCAATTAGTTCCCATCTTGCTGACGGATTGTTAATTCCTGCGGATTATCCCACGCACTGAGGAGTTTCTATGTTTTCTTTTCTAGTCGGCGCTGCCTGTGGTTATGCGCTTGCACATATTCCTGCTGCGCGATTGCAGGCGTTGTGGGCCAGGGTGAAAGGCTGGTTTCAGAAGCCGTGAACATAAGTCCAGAGGGCATTGCTGCGCTCTATCGCCGCGAGTGCAAACCGCCGAACTTTGAGCCTGAACTGACAGCCTATGACGACGGCTACGGAAACGCCACGATTGGTTGCGGCCATACCGGCGCTGACGTTCACTTCGGTCAGACCATTACGCGGGAACAAGCGGACGCGCTTTTTAAGTCTGACATTGGCCCTTGTGAAGCTACCGTCACGGAGTCAGTAAAGGTTCCGCTGCGACAACCTGAGTTCGATTGCCTTTGTAGCTTCGCGTTTTCGATTGGCGTCGGCGCATTTGCTCGCTCGACGCTAGTCAAAGTCCTGAACGCTGGAAAGTACGATCAGGTGCCGAAAGAACTGAGTCGCTGGGTGTATTCCGGGGGCAAGCTCAGCAATGGGCTGGTCAATCGCCGTAATAGTGAGATTGGTCAATGGACGCGCGGCGCGTTCGTGTCGAGCGCAACGGTTCCTGTGGATGTGCCGCCTAGCCCGGTTGCCAAGATCGAAAATTGGCTCAGGGGTTTAGGGTCTGCTGCGCTTGGCTTGGGCGTCACTGGTGATCAACTGAAGTCTGCCGGTAATGACTTGCAAGGACTTGCGCCGCACTGGCATTGGTTCGGAGCAGTGGGCGTGGCTCTGTTCGCGCTGGGTGTTGTGTGGGCACTGCGCAAGGCGCGGGCGTAAATGGCTCTCTTCATCTTGGGCCTGCTATGTGGTCTTGGTTTGGGGCTGGTGTTCTACTGGTACGTCGTGATTCGAGCGTTAGGGCTGTAAGGCGCACAAGTTTTGGAAGTTGCGGCGTGGATGGACACGCGAAGGGGTCACAGAGCCTTTTGGTTTGACCGGGGAGTGGGTGGGAGGTTCTCTGTGACTATCCTAACTGCTTTGATCCGCGTTCTCTGCCTTAGTCGGTGTCGAGTCCGGCCAATTTCCAATTTATTTGAGGAAACGCAATGGGCT
>JANXVS010000201.1 GCA_025351555.1 Pseudomonadota bacterium
GGATACCACCGACGTCAGCGCCACGGGTTTCTCGCGCGGCGTGGAAGGCGAGGGTGCAGGGCGCTTCGATTGGGCGGATCGGCCACGAGTAGGTCCGGGCCACCGGCGCTTCGCCGTCGCCGTGCAACTGCTGTCGATCAAGCACAATCAACGTGTATGCATCCGTTGCCACGCGCAGGACGACGCGCTGCCGGTGGTGCCGTCGCTGACCGGCCTATGGGCGGGTGCGAACTGGTTCGAGCGCGAGGCGTTCGACTTGTTCGGCATCATCTTCGAGGGGCATCCGGATCTGCGCCGCATCCTTACTGACTATGGCTTCGTCGGCCACCCGTTCCGCAAGGATTTCCCGCTGATCGGCAATGTCGAAGTGCGCTATGACGAAGTACTCAAGCGCGTGATCTACGAACCGGTGACCAGCGTCGAGCCACGCGTGCTGGTGCCGCGCACGATCCGCCACGATTCGCGTTACGACCAGGCGCAGGCCGAACAGTCTGCCGCGCCGGTGCAAAAGTAAAGACAAGTAAAAATAAAGAATTGCAAAATGCAAGAAATCAAGAACTATACGATCAACTTCGGCCCGCAGCATCCCGCCGCGCACGGTGTGCTGCGCCTCGTGCTCGAGCTCGACGGCGAAGTAATCCAGCGCGCCGATCCGCATATCGGCCTGCTCCATCGCGGCACCGAGAAGCTGGCCGAATCCAAGCCGTACAACCAGTCGATCGGCTACATGGATCGTCTGGATTACGTGTCGATGATGTGCAACGAGCACGCCTATGTGCGCGCGATCGAGAAGCTGCTCGGTGTCCAGGCGCCAATCCGGGCGCAGTACATCCGCACGATGTTCGACGAGATTACGCGTATCCTGAATCATCTGATGTGGATCGGTTCCAGTGGCCTGGATCTCGGGGCGATGGCGGTGTTCCTTTATGCGTTCCGCGAGCGCGAGGAATTGATCGACTGCTACGAGGCGGTCTCGGGCGCGCGCATGCACGCGACCTACTACCGCCCCGGCGGCGTGTACCGCGATCTGCCCGAACGCATGCCGCAGTACAAGCAATCGCGCTGGCACAAGGGCGACGACCTCAAACGCCGCAACGCCTGGCGCGAAGGTTCGATGCTGGATTTCCTCGATGCCTTCACGACGGATTTTCCGCACAAGGTCGACGAATACGAAACCCTGCTCACCGACAACCGCATTTGGAAGCAGCGTACCGTCGGCATCGGCGTCGTCTCACCCGAACAGGCGCTGGCCTGGGGCATAACCGGGCCGATGTTGCGTGGATCCGGCATCGAATGGGATCTGCGCAAGAAGCAGCCGTATGCCGCATACGACCAGATGGATTTTGATATTCCGGTCGGAGTCAAAGGTGATTGCTACGACCGATATCTGGTGCGCGTGGAAGAGATGCGCCAGTCCAACCGCATCATTCGGCAATGCGTGAAGTGGCTGCGCGAGAATCCCGGCGAGGTGATTCTGCGCAATTTCAAGGTTGCGCCGCCGCGCCGCGAAGAAATGAAAGACGACATGGAAGCGCTCATCCATCACTTCAAGCTGTTCACCGAAGGCTACTGCGTGCCGGAAGGCGAAACCTACGCTGCAGTGGAAGCGCCGAAGGGCGAGTTCGGCTGCTATCTGATTTCCGATGGTGCGAACAAGCCGTTCCGCTGCAAGTTGCGCGCGCCGGGCTTTGCTCATCTGTCGTCGATGGATACGATTGTGCGTGGCCACATGTTGCCCGACGTGGTCGCAATGATCGGTACCTACGACGTCGTGTTCGGAGAAATTGACCGATGAAAGCGACTGGCCACTACGCCGAAGTCAAAGACGTCGATCCGCAGGTCGCGCTCAATGCGCATACGCGCGAGCATATCGATCACTGGGCTGCGAAGTTTCCGCCGGAGCGCAAGCGCTCGGCGCTGATCCAGGGCCTGTTTGTGGCGCAGGAACAGAACAATGGTTACCTCACTGATGAACTGATCACGGCAGTCGCGAAGTATCTGGACCTGCCGGCAATCTGGGCCTACGAAGTGGCGACGTTCTATTCGATGTTCGAGACGCATCCGGTCGGCCGCAACAATGTGGCTATTTGCACAAATATAAGTTGTTGGCTCAATGGCGGCGAAGACATCGTGCGTCATTGCGAAAATAAACTTGGCATAAAGCTCGGCGAAAGCACAGCCGATGGCCGCGTCTATCTGAAGACCGAAGAAGAATGCCTCGCAGCCTGCTGCGGCGCGCCGATGATGGTGGTCAACGGGCATTACCACGAGAACCTGACGACGGAAAAGGTCGACGAGATTCTCGACGAGTTGAAGTAGGGTGGGCCTTGGCCCACCGAACGATAAAGAATGACGGAATCGCAATTGGTGGGCTGAAGCCCACCCTACAAGAGCAAGATTGACTATGGCAGTCGGACCCGCACCGCAGGAACATCAGGTCGTCAATACGACCCTGCATTTCGATCAGCCCTGGTCGATGGACAGCTATGTCAAAACCGGCGGCTACGAGGCGTGGAAAAAAATCCTTGCCGAGAAACCCGACCCGGTGTCGATCATCGACGAGTTGAAAAAGAGCGCGCTGCGCGGTCGCGGCGGAGCCGGGTTTCCCACAGGCCTCAAGTGGTCGTTCATGCCGCGCACGGCGCCGGGGCAGAAGTATATTTTGTGCAATTCCGATGAGTCCGAGCCGGGCACGTGCAAGGATCGCGACATCCTGCGTTACAACCCGCATGCAGTGATCGAGGGTATGGCGATCGCCTGCTACGCGACCGGATCGAGCGTCGCCTACAATTACCTGCGTGGCGAGTTCCATCACGAACCGTTCGAGCATTGCGAGTCGGCGTTGAAAGAAGCCTACGACGCAGGCCTGCTCGGCAAGAACATCGGTGGTAGTGGTGTCGATGTCGATATTCACAACGCACTCGGCGCCGGCGCCTACATCTGTGGCGAGGAAACGGCGCTGATGGAATCGCTGGAAGGCAAGAAAGGCCAGCCGCGCTTCAAGCCGCCGTTCCCCGCGGGCTTTGGCCTGTACGGCCGGCCGACCACAATCAACAACACCGAAACGTATGCCTCGGTACCGACTATTTTGCGCAAGGGCGCGGAATGGTTTCTGAATCAAGGCAAGCCGAACAATGGCGGGCCGAAGGTTTTTTCAGTGTCTGGCCATGTCAACAAGCCGGGTAACTACGAGATCAAGCTGGGCACACCGTTTTCAGATCTTCTCGCAATGGCTGGCGGTGTGCGCGCGGGAAACAAGCTCAAGGCCGTGATTCCTGGCGGCTCATCGATGCCGGTGTTACCGGCCGACACGATGATGGCGCTGACGATGGACTACGACGCGATCCAGAAAGCGGGATCGGGCCTGGGCTCCGGTGCTGTGATCGTGATGGACGAAACTACCTGCATGGTTCGCGCCTGCCAGCGCATCGCGCGTTTCTACTATGCCGAATCCTGCGGTCAGTGCACACCCTGCCGCGAAGGTACCGGCTGGATGTATCGCGTGCTCACGCGCATCGTCGAGGGCAACGCGACGATGGCGGATGTGGAGATGCTCAAGCAGGCCGCCGGCCAGATCGAAGGCCACACCATCTGCGCATTCGGCGAGGCCGCGGCCTGGCCGGTGCAGGGAATGTTGCGTCACTACTGGAACGAATTCGAATACTACGTGGCGAACAAGCGCTCGATTGTCGATGAGCCGATGGCGGATTGTGTTGTGGAGCAGGCAGCATGAGCGCGATGAGCTGCCGATTTCAAGATGCCGTCATCCCGGCGAAAGCCGGGATCCAGTTTGATCTTGATGGGAAAGCAAGATGGATTCCCGCTTTCGCGGAAATGACGACCAAAAAAAATAGGGTCGCCGCATGAGCGCGCAACCGACCGCGCCAAACACCGCGCCCGATCTCGTCAACATCGAGATCGACGGCAAAGCCATGCAGGTGCCGAAGAACTCGATGATCATCGCCGCTGCCGACAAGGCCGGGATTCCGATTCCACGCTTCTGCTATCACGACAAGCTGCCGATCGCGGCGAATTGCCGCATGTGCATGGTCGAGACGGAAATGGGCGGCAAGCCGGTGCCCAAGCCGCAGCCTGCCTGTGCCACGCCGGTGATGGAAGGCATGAAGATATTCACCCAGTCGCAGCGCGCTTTGTCCGCGCAGCGCAACGTGATGGAATTCCTGCTCATCAACCATCCACTGGATTGCCCGATCTGCGATCAGGGCGGCGAGTGCGAGCTACAGGATCTGTCGATGGGCTACGGCCGCTCGGTGTCGCGCTTCGCCGAGCGCAAGCGCGTGGTGCCGGACGAGGACATCGGCCCGCTGATCGAAACCGAGATGACGCGTTGTATACAATGTACGCGTTGCGTGCGCTTCATGACTGAAGTCGCCGGTAGTCCGGAACTGGGCGGCATGGGCCGCGGCGAGAATCTGGAAATCGGCACCTACATCGGCAAGGCCATCGACAGCGAACTCGGTGGCAATATCATCGATGTCTGCCCCGTCGGCGCGCTGACCAACAAGGTTTTCCGCTTCAAGGCGCGTGCCTGGGAATTGATCGCGCGCGAATCGATCGGCTATCACGATGCGCTCGGCTCCAATCTCTGGCTGCACACGCGCCGTGGCGAAGTGCTGCGCACGGTGCCGCGCGACAACGAAGCGATCAACGAATGCTGGCTGTCGGATCGCGACCGCTATTCGCATCAGGGGTTGTATGCGGAGGATCGCGCACGCACGCCCATGATCCGCAAGAACGGCGAACTCGTCGAAACCAGTTGGGATGAAGCGATCGCGTTCGTTGCCGAAGGCATGAAGAAGCATGCTTCACAAGAGCAGGGCGGCGATCTTGGCGCACTGGTTGCGCCGCTGACATCGAGCGAGGAAGGTTATCTGCTGGGCAGGATCCTGCGTGGTCTCGGCAGCGACAGCATCGATCATCGTCTGCGCGTGACCGATTTTTCCGACAATCCGATCAGCGCAACATTTGCGATGCCGGTCGCCGAGGTTGAAAAGGCGCGTGTTGTTCTGCTCGTCGGCTGCAATCCGCGCCACGAAATGCCGCTACTCGCGCACCGTCTGCGCAAAGCGTGGAAGGGTGGCGCAAAGATTCATGCGATCAATCCGCTCGACTTCGATCTGAACTTCGATCTTGCGAGCAAGACGGTGGCGACGCCGGCGGCGATGATCGACGCGCTGCTCAGGCTCGCCAAGGCAGCCAGCGAAGCAGGTCACGTGCCGGAATCAGGCGAACTTGCGCAGGCCATCGCCAATGTCACAGCAGACGACAGCGCGCGTGCCACGATCAAGGTACTGACTGAATCGAGCACGAAGGTTGTGATCGTCGGTGAATTTGCTGTGCAGCATCCGCAGGCTTCGTGGTTGCGTGCGGCTGCGCGGTTCGTCGCTCGCGCGACCGGCAGTGCCTACAACGAAATTCCGTCCGGTGCGAATGCCGTCGGTCTCGCGCGCGTGGGTGCGCAGCCGCAGACGAGTGACGCGAACGCGGCCGCGATGCTGGCAGCGCCGCCGAAAACCCTGCTCGTGTATCACGCCGGTTCGCAGGACACGAGTTCGCCGTCGGCATTCGACAATGCGCGCAGCAATGCGGATTTTTGCGTCTACACAGGCGCCTATGCCTGCAATGGCGTACGCCGCACCGCGCATGCGGTTTTGCCGATTGGCTTGCCGCCAGAAGTGGATGGCAGTTACGTCAACGTGGATGGCGTCGTGCAGACGCTGGCCGCGGGCGCGAAACTGCCGGGCGAAGCGCGGCCTGGCTGGAAGGTATTGCGTGCACTCGGCGCGCAACTGGGTATCGCCGGTTTCGATTTTACCGATTTTACCGAGTTGCGTTCCTCGGTCGCACCGATACTTGCTGCAAAATCCACATTGCCGCAATCTGCAAAATTACCTCAGCGCTCTGCGCCGGGTGCCGGACTGACGCGCATTGTCACCGTGCCGATTTATCGCAGCGACGCCGTGCTGCGCCGTTGTCCGGCGTTGCAGGCGCATCCACTGACAGGTGAGGTTGCAATCGGGCTCAACCCTGAAGACGCACTGGCGCTGGGGCTGGTGCAGGGCGCGCAGGCCAAGGTTAGTGACGAGGGCGGCGGCGATACTGTATTGCCGGTCGTCCTCACCCGCGCCGTGCCGCGCGGCGCCGCGTGGGTCGAATCAACGTGGTCGGAAACCAGCGCCTTGCCGCCGATGGGCGCGGCCTTGACTGTGGCGAGGGCGTGAGCGTGTTCGACTGGATCCATACCCATCTTCTGGATTTCCTGCCACCGCTCGGCCTCGTTATCTGGCTGGTGCTGTGCATCCTTGCGATTGCCGTCCCGGTCATTCTTGCGGTCGCGTTATACGTCTGGTGGGAACGCAAGGTGCTTGGGTGGATGCACGTGCGCATGGGGCCGAACAGCGTGGGACCCGCGGGCTTGTTGCAGACTTTCGCCGACGTGTTCAAGCTGCTGTTGAAAGAAGTGCTGGTGCCGCAAAAATCCAGCCGTCTGTTGTTCGTGCTGGCGCCGCTGATCGCGCTGGTGCCGGCGTTCGCGGCGTGGGCGGTGATTCCATTCGACGAAAAGCTGGTGCTCGCCGATATCAACGCGGGGCTCTTGTACCTGCTGGCGATGACCTCGATGGGCGTCTACGGCATCATCCTCGCCGGCTGGGCATCGAATTCCAAGTATGCCTTCCTTGGCGCGATGCGTTCGGCCGCACAGGTGGTTTCGTACGAAATCGCCATGGGCATGGCCCTGGTCGGCGTGCTGATCTGTGCGGGCAGCTTGAATCTGTCCGATATCGTGCGGGCTCAGGAAGGGCACTACGGTTTGCTGAACTGGTTCTGGTTGCCGTTGTTGCCGCTGTTCGTGATCTATTTCGTTTCGGGCGTCGCCGAAACCAACCGTGCGCCATTCGATGTGGCCGAAGGTGAATCGGAAATCGTTGCCGGCTTCCACGTCGAGTATTCCGGTGCGCCATTCGCGATCTTCTTCCTCACCGAATACGCGAATATGATCCTGATTTCGTTCCTTGCAGCGACCCTGTTCATGGGCGGCTGGCTGTCTCCGATCCAGAATCTGATCAATCCCGATCTCGGCGAATGGGGCAATTTCTTCCTCGCTTGGATCTGGAAGGGCGGCTGGCAGTGGCTGTTCGCCAAAGCTTTCGCTTTTGCATTTTTATACTTGTGGTTTCGTGCCGCGTTTCCGCGCTATCGCTACGACCAGATCATGCGCCTGGGCTGGAAGGTATTCATCCCGATTGCCATCGTCTGGATCATGGTCGCGGGCTGCCTGGTCTATTTCGGCATCGTCGGACCAGCAGGAGCCGCAGCATGATTCGCGTCGCGCGCTACTTCAAGAGCCTGCTGCTGATCGAGTTGTTCAAGGGCCTGGCCTTGACCGGCAAGTACATGTTCAAACCCAAGTACACCATGCGCTATCCGATGGAGAAGATTCCGCAGTCCAATCGCTTCCGAGGCCTGCATGCATTGCGCCGCTACCCGAATGGCGAGGAACGCTGCATCGCCTGCAAGTTGTGCGAAGCGGTGTGTCCGGCGCTGGCGATCACGATCGATTCGGAACAGCGCGCTGACGGCACGCGCCGCACCACGCGTTACGACATCGACTTGTTCAAATGCATCTACTGCGGTTTCTGCGAGGAAAGCTGCCCGGTGGATTCCATCGTGGAAACCAACATCCACGAATATCATTTCGAGAAGCGCGGCGAGAACATCGTGAACAAGCAACAGCTGCTCGCGATCGGCGACCGCTTCGAGCAGTTGATCGCTGCAGCGCGCACGCAAGACGCGCCGTATCGCTGACGAGGATCACGATGAACTTGCCCTGGAACCTGATCCTGTTCTACCTCTTCGCCGGCGTGCTCGTGCTGGCGGCGCTCGGCGTCATCAGCGTGCGCAACTCGGTGCATGCCGCCTTGTTGCTGGTGTTGACCTTCTTCACGAGCGCCGCTCTCTGGCTGCTGATGCAAGCCGAATTTCTTGCGCTTGCCTTGGTGCTGGTCTACGTCGGTGCGGTGATGGTGTTGTTCCTGTTCGTGGTGATGATGCTCGATATCAACACCGAACAGTTGCGCGAAGGTTATATCCGTTATCTGCCTGTCGGCATTCTTGTCGCCGCCGTGATGCTTGCCGAGATGTTGTTGTTGATCGGCGTCAAGGCGATGGCGATCCCGGCCCCGCTCGATCCGGGCGGCACGTCGAACACAGCGTGGCTGGGCAATGCACTATTCAGCCAGTTCCTGCTGCCATTCGAAACCGCAGCGGTGATCCTGACCGTAGCCGTGATCGCGGCGATCATGCTCACTTTGCGCAAACGCTCCAATACGCGTTACCAGAATCCGTCGGCGCAGGTTGCAGTGAGGGCGCGCGACCGTATCCGCATCGTCAAGATGGAAAGCAGCAAGATGGAAAACAGCACAGTGAAAGAGGCGCCGACGCCATGATCACGCTCGCGCATTTTATTGTGCTCGGCGCCGTGCTGTTCTGCATTTCGGTCGCTGGCATCTTCGTCAATCGCAAGAACATCATCATCCTGCTGATGGCGATCGAGCTGATGCTGCTCGCGGTGAACATGAACTTCGTCGCGTTTTCGCGCTATCTCGGCGATGTCTCCGGTCAGGTATTCGTGTTCTTCATCCTGACCGTGGCGGCAGCCGAATCGGCGATTGGCTTGGCGATACTCGTGGTGCTGTTCCGCAATCGCGCGACGATCAATGTCGGCGAGATTGATTCGTTGAAGGGTTGACTGGCATGAGTCTGAATCCCACCCTCCTGCTCATCATCGCGTTGGCGCCGCTGTTCGGCGCGATCGTCGCCGGCCTGTTCCGCAACCCGATCGGTCGTAGTGGCGCGTCAAGCGTCGCAATCATCGGCGTGGCGATCAGTTGCGTGCTGTCGTTTTACGTGTTGTATCAAATGGTCTGGGCGGGCGCTCCGGCCTTCAATCAGGACATCTACACTTGGCTTCAGGTCGGGGGCCTGGATATGCACGTGGGTTTCCTGATTGACCGCCTGACCGCGATGATGATGGTCGTCGTCACCTTCGTCTCGCTGATGGTGCACATTTATACCATCGGCTACATGGCCGAAGATGATGGCTACCAGCGCTTCTTCAGCTATATCGCGCTGTTCACATTCTCGATGCTGATGCTGGTGATGGCGAATAATTTCCTGCAGCTGTTCTTCGGCTGGGAGGCGGTGGGCCTGGTCTCGTACCTGCTGATCGGTTTCTGGTTCAAGAAGCCAACGGCGATCTTCGCCAACATGAAGGCGTTTCTGGTCAATCGCGTAGGCGACTTTGGCTTCCTGCTCGGCATTGCCGGCGTCCTGTATTTTTTCCATACGCTCGATTACGCGACCGTGTTCCATGACGCACCATCATTGCAAGGCAAGAGCCTGGAACTGTTTTCCGGCCATGCCTGGCAAGCGGCGACCGTCATCTGCCTGTGCCTGTTCGTCGGCGCGATGGGCAAGTCGGCGCAGGTGCCGTTGCACGTATGGTTGCCGGATTCGATGGAAGGCCCGACGCCGATCTCCGCGCTGATCCATGCCGCGACGATGGTCACCGCCGGCATCTTCATGGTTGCGCGCATGTCGCCGCTGTTCGAACTTTCCGAGACGGCATTGAATACGGTGCTGGTGATCGGCGCGACCACGGCGTTTTTCACCGGTCTGATCGGCATCGTGCAGAACGACATCAAGCGTG
>JANXVS010000219.1 GCA_025351555.1 Pseudomonadota bacterium
TTCTGGCCGACGTACTTGGTGTGCAGATAGCGTTCCAGGCCTTCGGCCTGGGTGAGCAGTTCGAGCGTGTGCTTGCGTTCCTGGATACTCAAGCCGAACTCGCCGCCGGCGCGTTCGAGCTGCTCGTGCACCCAGCGCCGCTGCTCGGCGTCGCTGATGTACATGAATTCCGCACCGATCGTGGTTGCATACGTCGCCTTGAGCAGGGCGATCAGATCCTTGAGTTTCAGTCGCTCGGGGCCGGCCAGCGAACCGGTGGAAAATTCCGTGTCCATGTCTGTGGCGCTCAAGCCGTGGAACGCCGGATCCAGATCGGGGGCCGGCAGCTTCTGCGCCATGCCCAGCGGGTCGAGATCAGCCGCCAAGTGCCCGCGCGAGCGATACGCCGTCACCATCTTGAGCACGGCCGCCTGTTTTTGTGCCTGCGCGTCGCCGACCGGTGCCGTCGAAATCACTGCGTGGCCGTTGAGCTTCTGCGCTTGTTCGATGCGTGCGATGGCGTCGGAATGCGGCGTATCACCCGCCTCGCGGCCGCGGAAGGTATCGAAATATTTCTGCCATTCCGGCGCAATCGTGTTTGGATCGCGCAGGTAGTTTTCGTAGAGTTCGTCGACGAAGGCGGCGTTACCGCCCGAAAGCTGGGAAGATTCTGCGAACTGTTGGAGTAGATTGACGCTCACATTGACCTGCCGGTACGGGCGAGAGGGCGTCCACAGCCAAGACGCATGAACCCAGAATTATACTAGGAACATGCTGCGCTGCGACAGCTACAGGTCGATCAGATAGACTGAAACAGGTGCAATGGCTTGTCCGTGATTTCCCGGCGGGAACCGCCTGACATGACACGCAGCATATTTTCGTCGATCGCTGCAGCCGCAATGCTATTGCTGAGCTGCGCGCTGCATGGAAAAAGGTCGGAAAAACAGATCAGAGAACATTTTCCCTTGCGCGAGCAGCTATACCCACCATTTCGCCGCACCGGCTAAGCTTGTAAAGCGCACCCCACCTTGCTGTTGATCATTTATTCATGCTCAACGAACGCGACTTGCAGACAATCTGGTACGGCAGCGTCGAGCCGCCGTGGTGGTTGCGTGCATTGACGCCGGGTTACGCGGTGCTGTCGAAGCTGCGTCGCGATCTGTATGCCTCGAGTTTGTTGCCCAGCAAACGCTTGCCGGTGCCCATCGTTGTCGTCGGCAATATCACCGTTGGCGGCACGGGCAAGACGCCGCTTGTTGTAGCGCTAGTGCAGGCATTGCGAGCGCGCGGCTGGAATCCGGGCGTGATCAGCCGCGGCTACGCCGGTGCGGCGGGAAAGATCCTGCTGGTCGACGCGCGATCGGACCCACGGATTGTCGGCGATGAAGCGTGCCTGATCTTCGATGCCACGCAGGCACCGTTGGCCGTTGGCCGCGACCGCGCCAAAGCGGGACACGTACTGCTGAATTCTGCTTCGCTCGATGTGCTGATCGCCGATGATGGTTTGCAGCATTATAAACTTTGCCGCGATGTGGAAATTTGCGTGATCGACGGCACACGCCGTTTCGGCAATGGCAGCCTGCTGCCCGCCGGTCCGCTGCGCGAGCCGATGGAGCGGCTGGATTCGATCGCATTCCGCGTCTGCCATGGCGGCACACCAGAAGCAGGCGAGGTGGCGATGACACTAAGCGGCGATCTGGCGATTGCGCTGAATTCGCAACCGCCGCGCCCGCTGCGCGATTTTGCCGCCCAGCGCGTGCATGCCGTCGCCGGCATCGGCAATCCGGCACGCTTCTTCGCGCAACTGCGCGCGGCCGGGATCGAGGTGATTGAGCATCCGTTCGACGATCATTTTCCATTCGCCGCGAAGGATCTGGATTTCGGCGATGATTTGCCCGTGCTGATGACCGAAAAAGATGCGGTCAAATGCCGCGCCTTCGCGTTACCGCGTCACTGGTACGTGCCAGTGCACGCATCTGTGCCGGCAGCGTTCCTGGATGCTGTTGCGGATCGCCTGCGGGCGGCACGAAAAAGCGGCGATTGACAACTCTATCTTGCGCGACTACCTTGCGCGCACCTTTCTTGCTGAGGACCGTCCCCGGTGGATAGTTGCAGTTGCCCCAGATTCTATAGAACTTTGTCGGCAGCCTTTCCAACGTAAACCCGCGGACAGCCCCGTTTTTCCGGGCGCACCCGCGTGAGCGGAAGATGCGTCCGAGATTCGCCCAGGAAACAGCGTTCCCGGCGATTCCCGCGCTTCATCGATCGGTCATCTACGTCCGGCAGGCTGCCCGATCGATCGGAGTCACGTCATGCTGGATTTGTTTCATTTCTCGATGCTGATCACGGCCAGCAGCCGCGATCGCAACAAAAACGAAGCCTCCGCGCGCACCGCGGCCGAACTGCTGGAGCTTGCCCGTCTGGAAGCGCCGGACGTCCTCGCGCGCGTGCGCAGCGCGCCCGATGGCCTGAATCCGGAGCAGGTTGAGGAGCGCCTGGCCGAGTTCGGTCCGAACACCGTTGCGCAGGAAAAGAAGAAACCCTTCCTGTTGCAGATTCTGGAACGCTTCATTACCAACCCGATCAATATCCTGCTCAGCGTGCTTGCGGTGATCACCTGGGTCAGCGGCGTGGAGATCAGCGACAAGATCGGTGCGATCATCATGATCGCAATGGTGGTGATGGCGGTATTCGTCGCGCACTTCCAAGAAGCGCGCTCCAGCCGCGCCGTCGAACAGTTGCGGCGCATGGTAAGCAATACGGCGACGGTGCGGCGTGAAGTGGACGAAGCTGTCGAGGGCGCCGATGACGACGCGCCGCCGCTGCGTGTGGCCAGAAAACTCGAAGTGCCTATCGACGGCCTCGTGCCAGGCGACATTGTATACTTGTCCGCAGGCGACATGGTGCCGGCCGATCTGCGCCTGCTCAGTGCCAAGGACTTGTTCATCAACCAGTCCGCGCTGACCGGCGAATCGATGCCGGTGGAAAAATTCGCT
>JANXVS010000222.1 GCA_025351555.1 Pseudomonadota bacterium
CGCCCACTGGTGCGCCTGAACGTGCAGGTGATTGCCGAACGCAACGGTCGCCGCGAGCAGGGTTCGGCCGGTGGCGGCGGGCGCTACGGCTATCGCGAACTGCTCGAAAATGGCCGCGCGCATGCGCTCGCGCGCGAGGCAGTGCGCCAGGCCCTGGTGAATCTGGATTTGGTGCCGGCGCCGGCGGGCTCGATGACCGTCGTGCTCGGTCCCGGCTGGCCGGGCGTGTTGCTGCATGAGGCGATCGGCCACGGCTTTGAGGGCGACTTCAACCGCAAGGGCACGTCGGCATTTGCCGGCCGCATGGGCGAGAAAATCGCTTCTCCACTTTGTACGGTGGTGGACGATGGTACCTTGCCGAATCGCCGCGGTTCACTCAGCATCGACGACGAAGGCGTGCCAACGGAATGCACCACGTTGATCGAGAACGGCGTGCTGAAAGGTTTCATGCAGGACAAGCTCAACGCACGCCTGATGGGTATGCGTTCGACCGGCAACGGCCGTCGCGAATCGTTTGCGCACCTGCCGATGCCACGCATGACCAACACCTACATGCTGCCGGGAAAGAGTGATCCGGGCGAAATCATCGCCTCGGTCGAACGCGGCCTGTACGCGGTGAATTTCGGCGGCGGCCAGGTCGATATCACCAACGGCAAGTTCGTGTTCTCGGCGAGCGAGGCGTATCTGATCCAGAACGGCAAGGTGACGCGCCCGGTCAAAGGCGCGACCTTGATCGGTTCCGGACCCGAAGTGCTGACGCGCGTCTCGATGGTCGGCAACGATTTGCAACTGGATGAAGGCGTAGGTGTCTGCGGCAAGGAAGGTCAGAGCGTGCCGGTTGGCGTCGGTCAGCCGACGCTGAAGATCGATGCGATGACGGTGGGTGGGACGGCGGCGTGATGAAAAGGGGTCAGAGTAGTTTTCCTTTGCCGAGGCGGTTCTTGCACGCGTGACAAGTCGGAAAACTACTCTGACCCCTTTTCCGCAAACATTTCGCGCAGCGTGCGAAACAACTCGCGCTGCGCACGCGGCGGTTTGCTGGCGTCACGCTCGGCGCATGCCTGGCGTGTCAGTTGACGCAGTTGTTGGCGATTGGCTTGAGGGAGCAGTTGCAGCAACTCGGTCAGGGCATCGTCGCCTTCGGCAATCAGGCGATCGCGCCATTGTTCGACGCGGTGTAGATGTACGGCTTCGCGGCGCGAATGATCGCGGCCGTGATCGAGCGCGGCGCGGATCGGTTCAAGCTCGTCTTCGCGCCGACGCAGATGTTTGGCGAGAAACTGGGTTTGGCGTTTGCGTGCGATTTGCTGGGTAATGGCGCGGGCGCGCACTACTTCATCGCGCAGTTCATCGGACAGCGGTACGCGTGCGAGCTGCGCGTCGGATAGCTCGACCAGCGCGTGCGCAAGTTTGAGCACGTCGAGCGCTTCGCGGCGTTTCTGGCTGCGGCTGACTTCGTCGGTATCGTTTTCGGAATCGTGGTCGCGCATTGGATGAATCGGCCTGATCAATCGGCATTGGAATTAGGGAAGCATACGCAGTGAATCAATCAATCGCAAAATCCGGTATGGTCGAACGTGCTGACGACAGCGTCGCCCAGCTCGGGAATCTGGCCAATCTCGCCGAAGACGTGATCCGCCGCTGCCGCGCTGCGGGCGCGAGCGAAGCGGAAGTCGGCGCCAGCATCGACATCGGGCTCAACGTCAACGTGCGACTGGGCGAGGTGGAAACCATCGAGCACACACGCGATCGTTCGTTCGGTGTGACTGTGTACTTCGGCAAGCGCAAAGGCTCGGCCAGCACCGCCGACTTGCAACCGGATTCGATCGCCAAGACCATCGAGCAGGCGTGTGCGATAGCGCGCTACACCGAAGAAGATCCGTGCACCGGATTGGCCGATCCGGCGCGGTTGGCGCGGGAATTTCCAGCGCTGGATTTGTGGCATCCGTGGGCGCTTGCGCCGCAGGAAGCGATCGGTCTCGGCCTTGAAATCGAGGATGCAGGACGCGCCATCGCCGGGATTGCCAATTCCGAAGGCGCATCGGTGCAGGCCGGTGAATCCTTGTCGGTGTATGCGACCTCGCAGGGCTTCGTCGGCACCGAGCGCGGCACGCGGCATATGCTGTCGTGCGCGCTGATCGCCGAAGACGCTGCGGGCATGCAGCGCGACTACTGGTATGAATCCGTGCGCGCGGCCGGAGATTTTCCCGCCGCAGCGTCGATTGGCCGCAAAGCCGCCAAGCGAACATTGGCGCGGCTCGGGGCGCGCCAACTCGGCACGCGCCAGTGTCCGGTGCTGTTCGTGCCCGAAGTCGCGCGCGGCTTGATCGGGCATCTGGTCTCCGCGGTCAGCGGCGGCGCGCTCTACCGCAAGTCGAGCTTCCTGCTCGATCACCTGGGTAAAAAGGTACTTCCTGATTTTGTGGAAATTGTCGAACGTCCGCACCTGCCGCGTGGCCAGGCCTCATCTGCGTTCGATTCCGAAGGCGTAGCGACGACCGATCGCGACCTGATCCGCGGCGGCGTCCTGCAACGGTATGTTCTCGGCAGCTATTCGGCGCGCAAGCTGGGTTTGGAAAGCACCGGCAATGCCGGTGGTATCCACAATCTCGTCGTCGCCACCGGAAAGGATGACTTCGTTGCAATGTTGAAGAACCTTGGCACGGGTCTGGTCGTCACCGAAGTGATGGGCCAGGGCGTTTCGATCATCACCGGCGATTATTCACGCGGCGCATCGGGCTTCTGGGTGGAAAACGGCGAAATCGTCTATCCGGTCGAAGAAATCACCATCGCGGCGAATCTGCGCGAGATGTTCGCCGGCATCGCCGCGATCGGCGCCGACGTCGATCCGCGTTCACATATCCTGACCGGCTCGATCCTGGTGGATCGGATGACGGTGGCGGGGAGTTGATTGCGCGACCTCGAGTCGTGACTTCCTCACCTTGACGGGTGCATGCGATGGCGGCTAGTGTCGGCGCGCCAAGACCGTGCATCGCGCACTACGAAGGGAAGTCTCCATGAGTGTTCCGCCGAACGACGTCATCTCACCACCGCCACCGCCTGCCGGCACGCCGAGCGCCGAAGAAAAGCAATGGGCGCTGTTTGCGCACTTGTCGGCGCTGATCGGTTACATCATTCCGTTTGGCTCGATCATCGGCCCGCTGGTCATCTGGCAAATCAAGAAGAACGAAATGCCATTCGTCGACGATCAGGGCAAGGAAGCGTTGAATTTCCAGATCACGGTGGCGATTGCAGCTATCGTCTGCATCGTCCTGATGCTGGTGCTGATCGGCATCCTGCTGTTCTGGATACTCGCCATCGCCAACCTGGTCTTCATCGTGATGGCGGCGATCGCGGCGAACAACGGTCAGGCTTACCGCTATCCGGTATGCCTGCGCCTGATCAAGTAACCGGCCGGATAGTTGCATCGTGCGTGAACCCCTCCTCCGCAATGGGGGAGGGTGGCGCGATGGTTTCAGCCAAATTTGACGGCAGATTCACGCGATAGTGGTATTGTGCGTTCACTCTCGGTGATTGCGACTCAAGCAGCCCGAGCAGGCAGATGCGGGAGCTCATATGCGATTGCGTGCACGTCTTGGTTTCGTCACGGCGCTGTTCATCGCCGCGTTCAGCTCCTGCGCACTGGCGCAGATCCCTCAATCCGAACGCGACGCGCTGATCGCGTTTTACAACAGCACCGGCGGCAGTAGCTGGACGAACAGCAGTGGCTGGAATGGCGCAGCCGGCACGGAGTGCACGTGGTTCGGCATCGCGTGCGATGACAGTACGGCGCACATAACCGGGATCTTGCTGGCGAGTAATAATTTGTCGGGCGCGTTGCCATCCCTCGTTGGCTTGCCAGCGTTGGAGCAATTGTACGTTCAGGACAATCAACTGCACGGAACGATTCCGTCGCTCGTCGGGTTGAAAAACCTGCGCGAGTTTTATCTCAACGGCAATCAGTTGACGGGAACGATCCCGGCGTTGAGCGGCTTGACCAATCTGTCCACCTTCGATGTCGACACCAATCAATTGACTGGAACGATCCCCTCGCTCAGCGGCTTGAACAGCCTGTTCTTTTTCGATGTGGAAAGTAACGCGCTGACCGGAACGATTCCGCCGTTGGCCGGCAACCTGGCGATTTTCGCCGTAAGTAATAATAACCTGACAGG
>JANXVS010000252.1 GCA_025351555.1 Pseudomonadota bacterium
GCGTTGTGCGCCAGTGTGTACGGCTGTTGGTAGGAGCGATACACACACACTACGCGTGACAGAGCAGCACCAATTGAGTCAGGATGGCCCATGACCATCCCATTTCTCCCGCCCGAACCGACTCCGAAACAATGGGAGGAACATCAGCGGGAGATCGCCAGGTGCCGCGGAAGCACATGCTTCGGCGCGCTGACCGCGCATTTCAAGACGGACTCTCCCGTGGCGCTCGAATTACTTGTCGACGGGGCGACGTACGTAACACAGGGTGGTGATCGCACGTCGTCGGGCAAGTACCGGCGCTGGTATCGCGACGGCATCGCTCCGCGCGATGTGACTGTCGAGCATGTGCTTGCTCTCACCAATGGTGCTGTGGATCTTCGGTACTGGCGGGATCTGATTCTGTGGAAGCTGTTGGCGCGCGTTCCGCCGGCGCTCGATGAACTGCACTATATGATGGAAGAATCGTTTCCGCGGTCGATTAGGAAAATCCTGTTCTACGAGTACGATCGAGATCGGTTCGGCCGATTCCATCATTCCGACATCGGCCGCGAGCGGATTCTGACGCTTCGCGACCTGCGTTCGCTCAATGCGTTCCTTGCGCTGCTCTGTCTTGCCCGCGAGGGCGAATTGCTCGGCGACGATCCGCGCCACAGCTTGCCGACGATGTGCGCGTTCGACATCTTGCCCTACATTCTCCATCGATTCGCCCCGCTACGCTGGCGCTGGGCGATCCTGTTTGGATGCCTGGACCGCGTTTTCTTCCGGCGGATCTACGGCGAGAGCGGCGCGTACTACGCTTTCCCGCGCGAGGGTGTGGAAGCTGGACTCGCTACGCTAGATGCAGATTCTAACTTCACTCTCCCTGCGATGTCGGGGCGGCATGCGCCGCGACCTGCGGTCGAGCACGACGACTCACTTCGCGATGGCCTGGCCGCGATCAAGAGAATTTTTACATCTGCCGGCGCGTAGGAGGCGCGTGGATTCCTGTCTTGGCAGCCGTGCCGGACGGCTGAGCTCTTGGCGCTGTGGTAGTCTCGATGAAGAGTGGCGTGCCAAGGATCGTGGCAAAGGGCGAATAACAAGATTGGCAATGCTCCATCAGGAGGACGCGGTATGCTTCCAACGATTACGAAATGGCCGCATCAGGCTGCGGTCGCTGCTCGCACCACTACTCCTGTTTTGACATTCTTGTTCACAGCCGCATGGTTGTGGAGCGGCTCGGTGCAGGCGGGCACGCAACTGATGGGATTTAGCGTCACCCCCACACCGCCGCCCGCGGTTGCGCCCGCACCCACCGGACTGTTGCCGCGCTCGACCCGGCTAACGCTGGTGATTCCGGCCGGCTCGTCGTTTTGCGGAATCGACTCGATCTTTGCCAATGGCTATGAGACGCCGTCGTTCAGCGCCACCACACAACTGCCAGGCGGCGCCGCTTCCCCCGGGTTGATTCAAGACATCACCGGCACCGGTACCACCTTAGCTGTTGCCCTCACGACCCCAAGCAGCACGAGCGATTCTGCTGTCGACGTGACGGGTACATTTACCGGGCCCGTCAACACTGGTGTTGCCGTCAACGGTGTAGCCGGGTATTCGGCAGGAGGAAAATTCGTGGTGCCGAGCGTGCCCCTGGTCTCGGGCACGAACACGCTCAATGTGACGGCGACTATCTTGCCGGGTGCGAGCGTCACGAATTCGAGCACGATCATCCAAAGCGGCACGCCGACTCCGATCGTGGTCGCGACCGACAGACCTATTGGCTATGCGCCGTTCGCAGAGAATTTCACTTACCAGATTGGGGCTTTGTCGGGTGGTGCGACCGTGGCTTCGGTCGCCATCGATTTTCAGGGACGCGGCACGAACGACTACAGCGGCACACTGGCCAATGCACCTAAAACATACACCTATCTGCAATCGGGCTTGTATACCGCGAAGTTCGTGTTCACCGATTCCAACAATGCCACCTACACCATCAACCGCTCCGTGCTGATCCAGGACCTTGCGATCCAGCGCGGCATGCTGTGCGATGTATATGGCTATCTGCAGGATCGGCTGAACGCCCAGGATGCGACCGGCGCGTCCAATGTCTTCCAACCCGCAGAGCGAAGCACCTACGCCACCTTCTTCAGCGGACTCGGCACCGACATGCCGGTGGCCGCCGCCCAGCTGGGCGTCATCGTCAACGGCGTTCTTGGGACCGGGTTTGTCGATTTCCTGATAGTGCAGGACAACGCGGATCAGACGCGCAGTGGATACCCGTTGCGCATGACGCAAAGCGGCGACGGCGTCTGGCGCATCTCGGAGATGTAGGGAATGCGTATTTTCGCGTTGTATACATTTATTTTTATCGCTGGACTGGGTGTGTGCAGTGTGGGTTGGCCGGACCCACCACAGCCACCATCGCTGGCTCCGATCGTCATTGGCGGGGACGAACCGGAAACGCGAGGCACCTCATCCTGCGAAAGGGTTTTTGGTTCTGACGCATTGGCTGTGTGGATAACCGGGACGGTGCACTCGTTGTGCAAGAAAGGCGACGCCAATTCCTTGCTCGCGGTGTTTCTGATTTCCTCGCCATTGGGTTCACAGGGCACTCCCGATCTGGCGACGCTGGATCGCGCCTATGCAGCGGGCAAATCCAATCCCGTCGTCCTGTGGACGGTTGCGCTGTCCAGCAAGTGTCACATGCCTTTCCAAGCCTCCGAATGCAGCCGCATGATGACGGCAGCCAAGCTGCTTTCGCGCGCCGACCCTGAGAATGCGATGGCTTGGTTGACTCTGGGCTTCGCCGCCGATGAAAGTCTGGCGGATCCCGAAGAAATCGGCTCAGCTCTTGACCACGCCATCGCTGCACCGCGCTTTCATGATTACGGTTTTGACCTGACGAAACGTGCTGTTGCCGCCAGCGGACAAGTGCCCGTGCCAGCTGATGTGCTGGAACAACTAACGCCGGAGCAATTCCGTTTGCAGTTTGCCAATCCGAGCGTGTCCCAAACGAGCGCCGTCATCAGCTGGTTGAACCAGGGTTGCAACGCCACCAACGCGGCTCCGCCTCCAGCGTCCCAACAATGCACCCAGGCGAAGGAGCTCTTGCGGCGCGGCGACTCGATAGCGACCTTGAGCGCCAACCAGAAACTACTTGCGCAAATGAGAGCCGACCCTGCAGCGGACCATCCAGGGGACCAGACCGCCTACGCGAGAGCGGTCCGCGCTCTGGCCGACTCCAACAGTGAGCAAGAGTATCTCGGCAAGTTGAAGGAGCCCTAGACCCAATGGCACTTACTTAAGCTTCTAGAGATTCGTAGACCCGTATCTTACGACGGGCCGCGGCTCGAGATGTTTTCAACCACGGGTAGGATTTTGGTCGTCGTTTTCGCGCGCGGGGTTC